>JAPLSD010000857.1 GCA_026398835.1 Pseudomonas sp. | reverse complement strand
TACATCGTCGCCACCATCAATGCGGTGACGAGAAAGCCCAGTGTGCCGGCCGTACCCCAGCCGTAGCTCCAGCCGAAATACTCGCCGGAAATCACCAGGCCCACAGCAATGCCCCATAAGTGCAGGGTGCCGAGGGTGGGTTTGAGTTGTGTTGTAGACGTCATAAGTCCTCTCTGTTTTTTTATTGTTTGATCTATTGGACTTTCAGTAGCGGATGTTTGGGTTAGGGAACGCTGTTCACGCAGCGTTTTTTCTGAATGGCACGCACGCAAACCCCATGCCAGAGCGGCCGGGGCCGCGTCTGACAGGGATGTTTTATACAGGGAACGCTTGTCAGGCTTAGAAGAAGCCCAGTGGATTGATGTCGTAGCTGACCAGCAGGTTTTTCGTCTGTTGGTAGTGGTCGAGCATCATTTTGTGGGTTTCACGACCGACGCCGGATTTTTTGTAGCCACCGAACGCGGCGTGGGCCGGGTACAGGTGGTAGCAGTTGGTCCAGACGCGACCGGCCTTGATGGCCCGGCCCATGCGGTAGGCGCGGTTGATGTCGCGGGTCCAGAGGCCGGCGCCAAGGCCGAACTCGGTGTCGTTGGCAATCGCCAGGGCTTCGGCTTCGTCCTTGAAGGTGGTGATGCTCACCACTGGGCCAAAGATTTCTTCCTGGAACACACGCATCTTGTTGGTGCCCTTGAGCAGGGTCGGCTGGATGTAGTAACCGCTGGCAAGATTGCCTTCGAGTTTTTCCACCTTGCCGCCGGTCAGCAGCTCGGCACCTTCGCCCTTGGCGATTTCCAGGTAGGACAGGATCTTGTCGAATTGCTGCTCGGACGCTTGAGCGCCGACCATGGTGTCGGTGTCCAACGGGTCGCCGCGTTTGATCTGCAGGACCTTCTTCATCACCACTTTCATGAAATCGTCGTAGATCGACTCTTGCACCAGTGCGCGTGATGGACAGGTGCAAACTTCGCCCTGGTTGAAGAACGCCAGCACCAGGCCTTCGGCCGCTTTTTCGATAAAGGTCGGTTCGGCTTGCATGATGTCGGCGAAGAAGATGTTCGGAGATTTGCCGCCCAGTTCAACGGTCGACGGAATGATGTTTTCGGCTGCACATTTCATGATGTGCGAACCGACCGGGGTGGAGCCTGTGAACGCGATCTTGGCGATGCGTTTGCTGGTGGCCAGGGCTTCACCGGCTTCACGGCCGAAACCTTGTACTACGTTGAGCACGCCCGGTGGCAGCAGGTCGCCAATGAGTTCCATCAACACCGTAATGCCCAGCGGGGTTTGCTCGGCAGGCTTGAGGACGACGCAGTTACCGGCGGCCAGGGCCGGTGCGAGTTTCCAGGCGGCCATCAGGATCGGGAAGTTCCACGGGATGATCTGCCCGACCACGCCCAGTGGTTCATGGATGTGATAAGCGACAGTGTTGCCGTCGATTTCCGCGGCGCTGCCTTCCTGGGCGCGAATGCAGCCGGCGAAGTAGCGGAAGTGGTCAGCGGCCAGCGGGATGTCGGCGTTCAGGGTTTCGCGTACGGCTTTGCCGTTGTCCCAGCTTTCGGTGACCGCGAGGATTTCCAGGTTTTGTTCGATGCGGTCGGCGATTTTCAGCAGCACCAGCGAGCGGGCCTGCGCCGAGGTCGAGCCCCAGGCGTGCGCTGCAGCGTGGGCGGCGTCCAGCGCTTTGTCGATGTCTTCGGCGGTGGAGCGCGGGAATTCTGCAATGGGTTGGCCGTTGACCGGCGAGGTATTGGTGAAGTACTGACCTTTGACAGGCGCGACGAATTCGCCGCCGATGTAGTTACCGTACTGGCTTTTGAACGAAACGATAGCGCCTTCAGTACCGGGGTGAGCGTAACGCATGGTGGGTATCTCCTTGGCTTTTGTGCTTATTAGGGAGGACGCGCTGTTGCGCTTGTAAAGCGTAGAGCAAAGGTCGGGCCAGTGCTTTGAAGGTCAATTAAATCAATGGGTTGCGGATTTCGCGCGTGGCGGGCAAACGGTACGTGTGACAGTTGTGGCACAGCCGGAGTGACACTTTGTGCCATAAGCGGTACAGCCTGTGACTCGCCGGTAGAGGCGCGATTGCAATAAGTCGAGGGCTGGAGGATGCTGGGCGTCACCTTTCGCAAGGCAGTTGAGCGCTCAGGGAGAACAATAAGAAATGCAAAACAATCATTTGAGTCGGCACGCCCAGCAGGTGCTGACCGTGACTCAGGGCAAAGCCCACTTGCATGGCCCGGGCAGCGATCCGTCCATTGCCCGTTCCTGGCTGCGCTGCCTTGAGGACTATCACCTTGATCCGGCCCTGAGCATTGCGCCGACGGTGCTTGAGCATGGTCGCGTGCTGGAAAGTCGCGAGCGTCTGCAGCAAGTGCTACAAATCGCCGGCAACGAAATGAGCAGTCTCCATCAGCAGCTCTCCGGTGCCGGCCATGCCGTGCTGCTCACCGATGCCCGTGGGGTAATCCTCAATTGCGTCACCGCGCCCGCCGAGCGCAAGATTTTCGAACGCGCCGGGCTCTGGCTCGGTGCAGACTGGAGCGAAGCCTGCGAAGGGACCAACGGTATCGGCACCTGTCTGATAGAGCGCCAGTCGCTGACCATCCATCAAGACGAACATTTCCGCGGTCGCCACACGGGCCTTACGTGCTCGGCGAGCCCTGTGTTCGATCCACACGGTGAACTGCTGGCGGTGCTCGATGTGTCGTCGGCGCGCCATGATGTCTCGCGTCAGAGCCAGTTCCATACCATGGCGCTGGTCAATCTCTCGGCGAAGATGATCGAGAGCTGCTATTTCCTGCGTTACTTCGACAATCAATGGTTGCTGCGCTTTCATTTGCAGGCCGAGTCCGTCGGCCTGTTCAGCGAAGGGTTGCTGGCATTCGATGGAGAAGGGCGGATCAGCGCGGTCAACCAGAGCGCCTTGAATCTACTGGGACACGTGCGCGGCGGGCTGCTCGGCAAACCGGTGGAAGCCTTTTTCGATTGCTCCCTGGATGAGTTGCTCGGTCGTGCCAGTGTGAACGCCAACGCCAGTTGGCCGCTGCGCACCCGTGATGGGCGCGGCCTGTTCGCGGTGTTGCGTGGTCAGCCGCGTAGCGTGCCGACCCCAGTGATAGCCACTGCGCGGGTCACCGAGCGCACGCATTTGTCCGGCATCTGCCTGGGTGATGCGGCGTTGCAAAACGACTTCCGCAAAGCCTTGCGGGTGTTCGAGCGCGATGTGCCGCTACTGATCAACGGCGAAACCGGTTCCGGCAAAGAAGCTTTCGCCAAGGCCGTGCATCACGCCAGTCAGCGGGCGGATAAAGCCTTTGTCGCGCTCAATTGTGCGGCGATCCCGGAAAGCTTGATCGAGAGTGAGCTGTTCGGTTATCGCGGCGGCAGTTTCACGGGCGCGCGCAAAGAAGGCATGCGCGGCAAGTTACAACAGGCCGATGGCGGCACCTTGTTCCTCGATGAAATCGGCGACATGCCGCTGGCCTTGCAGACCCGTCTATTAAGAGTGCTGGAGGACCGGCTGGTGGTGCCCATCGGCGGCGAGCCGCAGGCGGTGAACGTCCGAGTTATCAGCGCGACTCACCGTAACTTGCTCGATCGGGTGCAGGACGGCAGTTTTCGCGAGGACTTGTATTACCGGCTCAATGGCCTGGAAATCGCTCTGCCGGCGTTGCGCGAGCGTAGCGACAAGTCGCAGTTGCTGGACTTCCTGCTGGCCGAAGAGGCCGCAGAACAAAATGTTCTGCTCGACGGGCCGGCGCGACAGGCGCTGCTGGACTTCGCTTGGCCGGGCAACGTGCGTCAGTTGCGTAATGTGCTGCGGACCTTGGCGGCGCTGTGCGAAGACGGGCTGATCGGTTTTGAGGATTTACCGGTGATGATCCGGCAAAGTCGGCCCGTTCCGGTGCTGATGGCCGTCGACGAAACTTCTGAACGTCCCCTTGACGACGCCGAACGCCTCGCCCTGCTCAACACCCTGGAGCAGCAACGCTGGCACATGACCCACACTGCCGAGCAGTTGGGAGTCAGCCGTAACACCCTCTATAGAAAGCTGCGCAAGCATGGGATCGCCAGATAGTTGATCGTTCCCACGCTCTGCGTGGGAATGCCGCCCTGGACGCTCCGCGTCCACTTCAATCATCAATGGCCATTTAGCCCCGTCACCTAAAGAGTGCGAATTTCCCCACCCTACGCTAACCTGCCTCGATGTTTTACGAGGTCGACTATGCACATTCATATTCTTGGTATTTGCGGCACATTCATGGGTTCGTTGGCGGTACTGGCCAAAGAGCTGGGCCATCACGTGACCGGCTCCGATGCCAACGTCTATCCGCCGATGAGCACGCAATTGCAGGCTCAGGGCATTGAGCTGACACAGGGCTACGATCCCGCCCAACTCGATCCGGCGCCGGATCTGGTGGTGATCGGCAATGCGCTGTCGCGCGGTAACCCGGCGGTTGAATACGTGCTGAACAAAGGCCTGCCCTACGTTTCCGGTCCGCAATGGCTGGCCGATCATGTGCTGCAAGGTCGCTGGGTGCTGGCGGTTGCCGGGACTCACGGTAAAACCACCACCAGCAGCATGCTCGCCTGGGTGCTGGAGCACGCGGGCATGAGCCCGGGCTTCCTGATCGGCGGCGTGCCACAGAACTTTGCCGTGTCGGCGCGCTTGGGCGATACGCCGTTCTTCGTGGTCGAAGCCGATGAATATGACAGCGCCTTTTTCGACAAGCGCTCCAAATTCGTTCACTACCGCCCACGGACGGCGATCCTGAACAATCTTGAGTTCGATCACGCCGACATCTTCCCCGATCTGCCAGCCATCGAGCGCCAGTTCCACCACTTGGTACGGACCATCCCGAGCGAAGGTCTGGTGATCCATCCGACCACTGAGCCTGCGTTGCAGCGGGTCATCGAGATGGGCTGCTGGACCCCAGTGCAAACCACCGGCGTCGGCGGTCAATGGCAGGTCAAGTTGCTCAGCGAAGACGGCTCGAAGTTTGAAGTGATGTTCGAAGGCGTTGCCCAAGGCGTGGTCGAGTGGGACATGACCGGTCAGCACAACGTCGCTAACGCTCTCGCGACCCTGGCTGCGGCGCGGCATGTCGGCGTCGTACCGTCCATGGGCATTGCCGCGTTGAGCGCCTTCAAAAGCGTTAAGCGTCGTATGGAGAAAGTGGCCGAAGTCCATGGTGTCACCATCTACGACGACTTCGCTCACCACCCGACCGCGATTGCCACCACCCTCGATGGCCTGCGTAAACGCATCGGCGACGCGCCATTGATCGCGATCATCGAGCCGCGCTCCAACTCCATGAAACTCGGCGCGCACCGTGATGGTTTGCCGGAAAGCGTGGTCGATGCCGATCAGGTGATCTGGTACTCGCCCGCCAACCTCGGCTGGGATCTGGGCGCGACCGCGGCGAAGTGCACCGTGCCATCGATCGTCAGCGACTCGCTGGAAGGCATCATCGATCGAGTGAAAAGCCAGGCTAAACCCGGCACTCACGTGGTTATTATGAGCAATGGCGGCTTCGGCGGCCTGCACGGCAAACTGGCCGAGGCGCTGCAATGAACAACAGCCCGGAACGCATCACCCTGGCAATGACCGGTGCCTCCGGCGCGCAATACGGTTTGCGCCTGCTTGACTGCCTGGTGCGCGAAGACCGGGAGGTGCATTTCCTGATCTCGAAAGCCGCGCAACTGGTCATGGCCACCGAGACCGACGTTACACTGCCACCGAAAACTCAGATGATGCAGGCCTTCCTCACCGAATACACCGGTGCCGCCGCCGGGCAGATTCGCGTGTATGGCAAGGAAGACTGGATGTCACCCGTGGCCTCCGGTTCCGGCTCGCCGAGTGCGATGGTGGTGGTGCCGTGCTCCACCGGGACCTTGTCGGCGATCGCCACGGGGGCGTGCAACAACCTGATCGAGCGCGCCGCGGACGTCACGCTGAAGGAGCGTCGTCAGCTGATTCTGGTGCCCCGTGAAGCGCCGTATTCCAGCATCCACCTGGAAAACATGCTCAAGCTGTCGAACATGGGCGTGACCATCCTGCCGGCTTCGCCGGGTTTCTATCACCAGCCACAAACCATCGATGACTTGATCGACTTCGTCGTGGCGCGGATTCTCAATCTGCTGAACATCCCGCAAGACATGCTGCCGCGTTGGGGCGAACACCATTTGAGCAGCGATGAATAAGCTGCTGAGTATTGTCCTGGCCCTGCAATTGGGCGGCTGCGCCACGGCACGAACCCTGGACGCCGCCAAACCGGGGGCGCCGCTCGTGTATTCGGGCACGCGTCTGGATTTGTATGCGATACAAGGCGGGTGCTGTGCCATGGACCGTTTCGGCGCCGAAGCGCCGAGCTATCCGGGCGTCGATCTACCGGCCAGCGCGTTGCTCGACACCTTGCTGTTACCGCTGTCGTTGTTGACGGTGATGGGGGTTGGGTTTCAGGCAACGGGTGGGCTCTGAGACTGATCGTTCCCGCGTGGGAACGATCTCGGGTTATTTGCCGAGTTTGCGCAACTCATCCGACTCGACGATTCGCACCCCATCCTGTTCTTCCAGTGCAAGACGCCACATGGCCCGGACCAGTTGGCAGGCTTCGATGCCGTGGTATTTGCCGGGTAACAGTCTGGAAAATGGTGCGGCCAGTTGTTCGGCCAGACGTGGTTCCAGACGCTCACCCAGCAAAAGGGAAGGGCGGACGATGGTCAGCTGCGGCCAGTCCTGGGCCTTCAAGGCATATTCCATTTCGCCTTTGACTCGGTTGTAGAGCACCGAGGACCTCCGATCGGCACCGATGGCGCTGATCACGATCAGATGCCGTGCGCCCATCTCCCGGGCGCGTTTGCCGAAGGCCACGACCAGGTCTAAGTCCACCGCCCGAAAGGCTTGCTCGGAGCCGGCCTTTTTGATGGTAGTGCCCAGACAGCAGAAAGCGAGATCGACGCGTCCACTGAGCTGTGGGAGAACTACTGCGGGGTCGCCCACCGGGTTTTCCAGGTGAGGATGCTTGGCCAAGGGCCGGCGTGAGGGTGCCAATACACGGGTAATCGTCGGCTCATTGAGCAGCCGGTCGAGTAGATGTTCACCGGTCAGTCCGGTGGCTCCGGCAAGCAAAACATGCTGAGGCGTCAAGTACATAGTGTTTCTCCCTTGATACTGATTCAGCTTAGTTGGTCTTTGCCGCCTTGTTATTGAGTGAGGTACTTTCGAGTGCCTTTCGTGCTTGCTGCTTGCGTAGCAGCTGCCAGCGAGCAAGGACCCCCTTGGGTGCCCAGATCTGTGGTTCCGAGGCTTCGAAGTTGTCCGCTTGCTCGCGTTCGGCGACGGTCGCCTTGGCCAGGGTGAAGGCTTGCAGCAGGTCGTCGGTCTGGTTCAGGGCCTGGGCGAACAGTGCGTCGCCGAAGTAGGTGAAATCCGCTTCTTCCGAGCAACCGAAAGACACCCGATCCGCCCGCGAAGCGGTCATGATCAGCGTCCGGTCATCTTTGAGCGCGGGGATGAAACCGCCAGAGTAGCAGGCCGAGATCACAATGATCTTGTCGCGATTTTTCAAGGGTGCGAGTACGGTGGCCAACTCGTCGGCCGGCAGGTCCGCGAGTTCCAGACGCGGCTCGTCCAGCACCAGTTCATGTTCGTGAGTACCGTGGCTGGTCAGGTAGATGAATATCAAGTCTTCCGGACCGCTGCGTTCGGCCAGGGTCAATGCCGCGCGTCGCAGGCTTTCTCGGGTCGCCATGGGGCGATCGCCGAGGTGGTCGCGGTGGTTGACCAGGCGGATCCGGCCATAGGCGCCAAAGCGATTGGTGAGCATGTTGCTGACGTAGTCGGCCTCGCGCAGGAACACACTTTGTTTGCCGTCACCGGCCAGCGTCAGGCTGTACAGCTCGACCACCGGGGTGGAGGCGGGCACGTCGGCCAGGGCTTGTTCGAGCAAGCGACCTTGAGCCAGCAAGCCGACCTCGAGAGTGTCCGGCAGCAGCTTGCCATCGGCATCGCGAACCCGCTGGCCGTTGACCCAATAGCCACTTTGAACGGTGCCATCGTGAAGCGCCAGAGTGCCGTGGCCTTGATAGCTGTCGCTGTCGAACTCGCCGATATAAAAACTGCCATCGCTGAGGTTCAAGCGGCCAAGGCCTGTAAAGCGCCAGTCACTGAACTGCCCGATGTAATGGCTGCCGTCGACGCCGATCAGTTCACCTTTACCGCTCAGTGCACCTTCTTTGAACTGGCCAATCCAGACATCACCGTCGGCGTTTTCGTAGCGGCCTTTGCCGTGCAACTGGTTCTGCTTGAAGCCGCCGACGTACATGTCGCCCTCGGCGCTATTGAAGGTGCCGTTGCCTTCCAGTTGGCCATCGACGAAATGGCCGGTGAACTGGTTGCCGCTGATGTCGCTGCGCTGGCCTTCGCCGTTGGGTTTGCCGTGGGCGAACTGGCCCTGATATTGGCTGCCGTCTTCGAGTTCCAGACGGCCGAGCCCGGAATATTCGTCTGTCTTGAATTCACCGCGGTAGGTCATGCCGCCTTCTTTGAGGGTGCCTTCGCCTTCACGCCGACCGAGCTTGAAACCGCCGGTGTAGCTGCTGCCACTGGTGGTCAGGGTGCCTTGGCCATCGAACAGACCTTGCTGGAACTGCCCGATGTACGCCTCGCCATTGCTACCGTGCCACTCGCCCTGGCCATGCCACTGGCCCTTGTCGAACTGACCGGCGTACCAGCTGCCATTTGGATAGTCGATACGGCCCTGACCCTGCAACAACCCGTTGATTAAATCACCGCGATAGCGCCCGCCGTCCGGCAAGCGGGCATCGGGTGGCAACAGCGATTCGCCGTCACTGCACGCGGTGAGTAACAGGGTCAGAGCAAGGGGTGCAAGTGAGCGCATAGCGGGATCCGGGCAATTAGGCGACCGAGTATGCCGCAGCTATAAGTCTTATATAAGGGGCGAGTATAAGGGGCGAGCGAAACAGCAAACGCTGTTTCGCCTCAGGCATGTGTCAGACGAAGCACAGAGACAATGGTTCAGCGATATACGCCGGTTT
>JAPLSD010000484.1 GCA_026398835.1 Pseudomonas sp. | reverse complement strand
TGCGGATTCCACGGTACTTGGACACCCAGCCCACGATCATTTGGACACTCGTTCCACGCTTACTTGGACACCTGATCCATGTCCACTTGGACAGGCAGTCGGAGCGCAGCGACGCAAGTTTGCATTGTTAGTCTGAAGTCCCTGTTGTCGTCAATTTCGTCGCGCGCCTGCGCAGCGATTCGCCCTTGAGTTCGATCCGATAAGCGTTGTGCACCAGACGATCGAGGATCGCATCGCCCAAGGTCGGATCGCCGATCAGCGCATGCCATTTGTCCACCGGCATCTGGCTGGTGACCAGTGTTGAGCGGCTCCCGTAACGGTCGTCCAGCAGCTCCAGCATGTCGCGCCGTTGCGCGGCGGTAAACGGCGCCAGCCCCCAGTCGTCGAGGATCAGCAGGTCGGTTTTGGCATAACCCACCATCAGCTTGGCGAAGCGCCCGTCGCCGTGGGCCAGGCCCAGTTCTTCCATCAGACGTGGCAGGCGCAGGTAACGCACGCTGTAGCCATCCCGGCAGGCCTTGTGGGCCAGCGCGCAGGCGAGCCAGGTTTTGCCCGCGCCGGTGGGGCCGCCGATGATCAGGTTCAGGCCGTCGCGCAGCCATTGGCCGCTGCCCAGTTGCAGGATCAGGGATTTGTCCAGGCCGCGCGGGCTGCGGTAGTCAATGTCTTCCAGGCAGGCGTTGTGGCGCAGTCTTGCTGCTTTGAGTCGGGTGGCCAGGCGGGCGTTTTCACGCTCGGTCAGCTCGCGGTCGACCATCAGGCCCAGACGCTCATCGAAGCCGAGGTCGTTGATGTCCGGTGTGGCGTGCTGCTCGCCAAGCGCTTTGATCATGCCGTGCAGGCGCAGGGTTTGCAGCTTGTCCAAGGTGGGGTTGGGTAGCATGGAGGTGCTCCTTTTGGTCAGTGGTAGTAGCCAGGGCCACGCAGGTTGATGTGTTCATCGGGCAACAGCGGCAGGTTTTGTTGGGCCAACGGCAGCTTTTCCAGGCCTTGGCGCAGGATCGATTCGAGGCTCTTGTAACTGCATGCGCCGAGTGCCAGCGCACGCTGGCAAGCGGCTTCCAGCCGCTCTTCGCCGTGCTGTTTGCCCAGGCGCAGGATGCCCAGGCAGGCGCGGAAGCCGTGCTGCGGATGGATTCGGCGTTCGAGGATGTGGGCGATGACGCCGGCCGTGTTCGGCCCGGTTTGCTCGGCCCAGCGGATCAGCCGTTGCGGTGTCCATTCGGCATGTTCGCGGTGGCTCTTGGGCATGTGCTCGGTCTGGGTGGTGTGGCGGCCTTTGTGTGGCGAGCGCAAATGGCTGGCCACGCGCTGGTTGGCGTGGAAGCACTCCACCGTCTGCGCGGTCAACCGCACTTCAAGTTGATGCTTCACCAGTTGGTACGGCACTGAGTAAAAATGGCCGTCGACTTCGACGTGGTAGTCGATGTGTACCCGCACCTTTTTCCATTCGGCGTAGACGTAGGGATGTTCCGGCAGCGGTTGCAGCGCCGGTTGGTCGATGGTCTCGAAGGCTGAGCGGCGTGAGCCGGGCAGCTTTTTGAAGGGCCGTTGGTTGAGGCGCTCAAGTAGCACGCCGATGGCCGTGTTGAGTTCGCCCAAGGAGAAAAACTGGCGATTGCGCAGCGCCGCGAGGATCCAGCGCTCGACCACCTGCACACCGACTTCGACCTTGGCTTTGTCCTTGGGTTTACGCGAGCGCGCGGGCAACACGGCCACGCCGTAGTGCTCGGCCAGGTCGCGGTAGCTGGGATTGATGTCCGGTTCGTAGCGGTGGGCCCTGGTGACGCCGCTGCGCAGATTGTCGGGCACCAGGATCTGTGATGTACCGCCGAAAAAAGCAAAACATCGAGCGTGCGAGCCCAACCAGTCGGGCAGTTTCTGCGACCAGGTGGCTTCGGCGAAGGTGTAGCTGGAGGCGCCCAGCACGGCGACGAAGATCTGGGCCTGACGGATTTCACCGGTTTTGCGGTCGATGACCGGCACGGTCTGGCCGGCGTAATCGACGAACAGCTTTTCGCCGGCGCGATGTTCCTGGCGCATGACCACGTCGACCTTGGCGGCCCAGAGCCGGTAGTGCTCGCAGAACCAGCTGTATTGAAAGCCCTGCGGGTGACTGAGCCGATATTCCTGCCAGAGCAGAGCCAGAGTCACGCCGGGGCGGCGTAACTCGGCATGCGCCCAAGCCCAATCAGGCATCGGCCTTTGATCGCTGGGCACTGTTGGTGCTGGCGGGAACAGGCATCGCTCCAGCTCGGTGTCCGACAATGATGTCGGCCAAGTCAGCCCGCAAGCGTTGAAGCGGTGCAGGTAATTGCCGGCACTGCCGCTGCTGATGCACAGGCTGATGGCAATCTTGCGCACGGACAGGCCGGCGTCGAACTTTAGGCGTAGTACCTCTCGGATTTTACGCATGGATAAACGCTCCACGACGACCTCTTCGCTTCGAGAAAAGAGGTCGATGGTAGTGAATGGGGTGAATCAGTGGAAAATCACTGTCCAAGTGCTCATGGAATCAGTGTCCAAGTGGCCGTGGAATGAGTGTCCAAGTCAGCGTGGAATCGCTGTCCAAGTGTTTGTGGAATGGGTGTCCAAGTGCGCGTGGAATCCGCAGTCCGGACAATTTGAGTCCGTTTGGGGCGGGCGGGTTGAATGCGTATATGTATTGTGGGGGTGAGCCGGTGATGAATAAGGATCCGACGGGGCATGCTCTCTTTTCGATTCTTCGTACTGGGTTCAACAACCTGATAGATGCAAAAAATGCTTTTGTTAGTACCTATCGAGCGCAAATAGCCGCAGGCCAAAACCCTGTGAGCGCTTTGACTTCAAGCATTAATGGACAATTGCTCTATACCTCGGGAGCTCCCAACCCGAATGGACTCCCAATGCTTGGAGCGGCGCCAAGTAAAAAGTCCTTCACCGCTAAAGATGGTTGGTTTCATTCCAAGGTCGGGGGAGTCCCAAGTTCGACCCCAGGTTCGGATGCATCGTACCTACCGGGCCCCGATTCGAACCGCGGCGGCAGCATGTGGGACCGTTTGGCCGCTAGAACCCAACCAACGCAGGTCGCTGTAGTAAGTCCAAATTACGGCCCATCAAGGCAGGTCGCTGCTGTAGTACAACCAAATCAATCTACGGCTCCACCGGCCACTGCATCTGGATCGTCCTCAGCAGCCCCCGTGAATCGCCCTGTCGCTACCGTACCGCCATACAGACCTACAAATGACTCGTCTTCAAACTCCACTTGGTCTGGAGAGTCAGCGCCAAGCGATTGGAGCTCAAGTTCGTCCAACGCCTCAATAAGAGGGAGCAGGCGTTAAATCTGGAAGGAGGTATCCCGTTAACTGAACAAAGAGTTTTCCGAAAACGGCATTCGCTTGCTAGTACAACACAAACTATCGCAGCGCGGTGAGCCCCTCCTCACCGCTGCATCCCCCACCGCTTCACCGTCACCCGCTCCAGCGTATCGAACACCAGATTCTCCACCAGCAATCCAATCAGAATCACCACCGCCAACCCGGCAAAGACCTTGTCGGTATACAGCTCATTGCGATTCTGAAAGATGTACCACCCCAACCCGCCCTTGCCGCTGGTGGCCCCGAACACCAGTTCGGCGGCGATCAGCGTGCGCCAGGCAAACGCCCAACCAATCTTCAGCCCGGCGAGAATCGATGGCAGCGCTGCCGGGATCAGGATGAACAGCACAAAGCGAATACCCTTGAGGCCATAGTTGCGCCCGGCCATGCGCAGGGTTTCCGAGACGCCGAGAAATCCGGCGTAGGTGTTCAAGGCCAGTGCCCACAGCACCGAATGCACCAGCACGAAGATCAGGCTGTTCTGCCCCAATCCGAACCACAGCAGGGCCAGCGGCAACAAGGCAATGGCCGGCAACGGGTTGAACATCGAGGTCAGGGTGCTCAGCAGGTCTCGACCGAACTGGGTCGACACCGCTAACGTGGTCAAGGCGAAGGCCAGGACGATGCCAATCACGTAGCCCTTGAGCAGCACCACCAGTGAAATGCCGACTTTGCCCAGCAACTCGCCACTGAGCAGACCGTCGTACAGCGCGCTGCTGGTTTGCAGGAAGCTGGGCAGCAGCAGG
>JAPLSD010000096.1 GCA_026398835.1 Pseudomonas sp. | reverse complement strand
TGCCCGACGAATCGCACTTTCCGGCAGCAGTCGGGCAAAACTGCGTGAGGCGAAAGACGAGCTGGAGCGCCTTAGACGCGAAGAGCCGGATAACTTCGGCGATATTCAGGAAATGGAAGCGGAAATCGAGCGTCTTAGCGCCCGCATCAATCGCATACCATTTCTCGACACCTTCGACCTCAAGTACAACCTGCTGATCAAACAGCCCAACCCCAGCTCAAAAGCCGTGATGTTTTGCCTGATGGACGTCTCAGGCTCCATGACCCAGGCGACCAAGGACATCGCCAAACGCTTCTTCATCCTGCTGTACCTGTTCCTCAAGCGTAATTACGAGAAAATCGATGTGGTGTTCATCCGTCACCACACCAGCGCCCGGGAAGTTGACGAAGAAGAGTTTTTCTATTCCCGCGAAACGGGCGGCACCATCGTTTCCAGCGCCTTGAAACTGATGCAGGAGATCATGGCCGAGCGCTACCCAAGCAATGAATGGAACATCTACGCGGCACAGGCTTCCGATGGCGACAACTGGAACGATGACTCACCGATCTGCCGCGACATCCTGATCAACCAGATCATGCCATTTGTGCAGTACTACACTTATGTGGAGATTACCCCTCGCGAACATCAGGCTCTGTGGTTCGAGTACGAACGAATCGCCGAGGCCTTTTCCGAAACCTTTGCCCAGCAACAATTGGTCTCGGCCGGAGATATCTACCCGGTCTTCCGTGAACTCTTCCAGCGCAGGTTAGTGACATGACCGCCAGAGAGCAGAAGCGTCTACCCATATCCACCGGCTCAGAATGGACGTTTGAGCTGATCCAGGCCTACGACCGCGAAATCAGCCGTATCGCGGCTCGTTATGCCCTGGATACCTATCCCAACCAGATCGAAGTGATCACCGCCGAACAGATGATGGATGCCTACGCCTCTGTGGGCATGCCACTGGGCTATCACCATTGGTCCTATGGCAAGCACTTCCTCAGCACCGAAAAGTCCTACACTCGCGGCCAGATGGGGCTGGCCTACGAAATCGTGATCAACTCAGACCCGTGCATCGCTTATCTGATGGAGGAAAACACCATCTGCATGCAGGCGCTGGTGGTTGCCCACGCTTGCTATGGCCATAACAGCTTCTTCAAAGGCAATTACCTGTTCCGCACCTGGACGGATGCCAGCTCAATCATCGATTACCTGGTGTTCGCCAAGCAGTACATCATGCAATGCGAAGAGCGCCATGGCATCGATGCGGTAGAGGACCTGCTGGACTCCTGCCACGCCCTGATGAACTACGGCGTTGACCGCTACAAACGCCCGTATCCGATCTCTGCGGAAGAAGAACGGCGCCGGCAGAAAGACCGGGAAGAGCATTTGCAAAAGCAGATCAACGATCTCTGGCGGACTATTCCCAAAGGCGCAGACAAATACAGCGACAAGGATAATGCGCGCTTCCCCGCCGAACCTCAGGAAAACATCCTCTATTTCATC
>JAPLSD010000688.1 GCA_026398835.1 Pseudomonas sp. | reverse complement strand
TTACCGACGAACCGCAACATATCCACAGGCGCGCTGCTGACCACCAGCACCCACTCGGCGGCTTCGATAGTCGCGGCCGACAACTGACGCTCCGGATGGGCAGCAATGGCTAACTTCATTACAAACCCTCTTATTGTTCTGTCAGGGGGTGAACACGTACACCCTGTTCGAGCTGCGCCAGTTGCGCGGCGTCGCTGATTCCGAAACCGATCTGGGTCACGGCCATGGCGGCGATAGCCGTGGCTGTGCGCAAGGTCCGTTCAGGGGTATGAGCACTGAGCAAACCGTGCAGCATCCCTGCCAGCAATGAATCACCGGCACCGACAGTACTGGCGACGCTGACCTTCGGTGGCAATGCCTGTAAGGCAGTACCAACGCTGAACCAGTTCACCCCGTCAGCACCGTGGGAAATCACCACATGCTCGACGCCTTGCGCCCTTAACCGGTTCGCCGCCTCAGCTTGTGCAGCCACCGACGCAACCGAGTTATCCAGCGCTTCGGCCAGCTCTTCAGTATTGGGTTTGATCAACCATGGACCTGCCGCGAGCCCTGCCCGCAAGGCTTCGCCGCTGGTGTCCAGGGCGACTTTCAAACCGAGGCTCTTCAGGCGGATCAGCAACGCTTGAAACCACTGCGGGCTGACACCCTGCGGCAGACTACCGGCGACCACCACTGCGTCATGTCCGGCGGCGATTTGATCGAGACGATCAAGCAGCGCCTGTTGAGCGGCTTCGCTGACCCGCGGGCCCGGGCCGTTCAGGTCGGTGATACGCCCATCGCTTTCCGCCAGCTTGATATTGCTGCGGGTTTCTCCAGGCACGCGAATGAACGCATCGACAAAACCACGCCGGGAAAACAGCGCTTCGAAAGCCTGTGGATTGTCTTCACCGAGAAAACCACTGACGGTCAACTGATGCCCAAGATCCGCCAGCACCTGCGCCACGTTTACACCCTTGCCGGCGGCGTGGGTGTGCATCGCGTCGCTGCGGTTGACCTGACCAGGTTCAAGGCGCGTCAACTGGACGGTGAGGTCCAGCGCCGGGTTCAGGGTCAGGGTAAGAATCCTCGCCATTACAACGCCTCCACTAATGCGCGCACTTCATCGGCGCTGCCCACGGCCAAGGCCTGCTGAGCAAGAATTTTAGTCTGGCTCAAGCTGAGTTCGCGAACCCGCGCCTTGACCTCGGGAATGCTGCGCGCTGACACACTCAACTCATCCACGCCAAGGCCAACCAGCACCGGCACAGCCAACGGATCAGCCGCCAGCTCGCCACAAACTCCGACCCATTTGCCATGGGCATGGGCCGCACGCACGGTGATGTCGATCAGTTGCAAGACCGCTGGATGCAAGCCATCGGCTTGAGCCGACAAGGTCGGATGACCGCGATCGATGGCCAGGGTGTATTGAGTCAGGTCGTTGGTGCCGACGCTGAAGAAGTCGACTTCCTTGGCCAGTACCGGGGCGAGCAGCGCTGCCGACGGTACTTCGATCATGATCCCCAGTTGCAGATCGGCCACCGGAATTTCCAGACGCAGGCGTTCCGTCATGTCCCGGGCCTGACGCCACTCATCGACGCTGCCGACCATCGGGAACATGATCCGCAGCGGCCGGTTATCGGCGGCGCGCAGCAAGGCACGCAACTGGGCTTCCATGATGTGTGGACGTTGCAGCGTCAGACGAATGCCGCGAACACCGAGGAAGGGATTTTCTTCCTTGGCGATCGGCCAGTAAGGCAATGGTTTATCGCCGCCAACATCCAGCGTACGCACCACCAATGGCCGGCCGGCCAAACCATCGAGCACGCGACGGTATTCGGTTTCCTGGGTCGCCTCATCCGGCGCTTGCGTGTGGGCCATGAAAATCAGTTCGGTACGCAACAGGCCGATGCCTTCGGCGCCCTGCTCCACTGCGCTGACAACACCTGCGCTTTCGCCGATATTGGCGAACACTTCGACGGCATGGCCATCGGTGGTCAGCGCCGGTTCGTGACGTTGCGCTGCTGCGGCTTGCAGACGTTGCTCGCGGGTGTCGCGCTCTTCGATGGCGCGCTGCAAAGTCGCCGCATCGGCGTCCACATGCAGGCGACCGCGCTGACCGTCAAGCAGCAGCGGCGTGCCCGGCGCCAGCAGCAATACCGCAGCGCCAGCACCGACCAGCGCCGGAATGCCCAAGGCCCGGGCGACAATCGCGCTGTGGGCGGTGGCACCACCACGGGCGGTCAGAATGCCTGCAACCCGCACTGGATCAAGGCGCGCCACGTCCGACGGGCCGACCTCGTCCATCACCAGAATGTACGGTTGCTCAGGTTCCACCAGGGTTTCGACGCCACACAGCTGCGCCAACACCCGGCGACCGACATCCCGCAAGTCCGCCGCACGCTCGGCCAGCAAGGCGTCTTGCAGCGATTCCTGTTGTTTGGCCGCGGCCTCGACCACCGCCATCCATGCGGCCTCGGCGCTTTCGCCTTGCTTGAGACGGGTGTCGACTTCGTCGGTCAGTTCCGGGTCGTCGAGCATTTCCTGGTGGGTGATGAAAATCTCGCGGATCGCCTTGGCCTTGCTGCGCTGGATCAGCCCTTCGATGTCACCACGAACATCGGTCAGCGCTTGCTTCAGACGCTCACGCTCGATGGCAGCGGACTCACCACGCAACGGGTAATCGATAGGCTGCAGTACATGAATATGGGCCGGGCCAATGGCAATCCCGGGCGCTGCGGCAATCGCCTGAATCAGGCTGCCCGAAGCCGGAGCCACCAGCACCTGCGCGACTTCAGCAACGACTTCACGGGGTGCACTGATCGCCGGCAACGGCTCGACCTCCTCGCCAAGCCCCTCTTCAATGGCCGCCAGCAAGGCTGGCAA
>JAPLSD010000324.1 GCA_026398835.1 Pseudomonas sp. | reverse complement strand
GTCGCATGACCGCCGGCCTTTTGGGCAATCGAGCGGATAACGGCAGCATCGGCGTCGGATTTCAGCCAGCGTTGGGCACCGGCCCAATCGATCAGCTGCTCGCCGGGCAGATCAAGGACGCCGGTGTTGTTGGGCACTGACAGACGCCACAACGGCTGGCCTTCGTCGAAAAAGGCCAGACGCTGTTCATTCAGCTCGCACCAATAGCCTGGGTCGAGCGGTTCGCCGCCGAGGCGATCATGGGCGGCAGCCACCGACCCTTCGCCACCTTCCAGACGCAGATGCAAACGCTGGCCGTCATGGCTGGCGGCGCTGATGGGCAGGGGCTGTTGGCCCCATTCGGCAAGCTTGCTCAAGGCCCGAACGCGGTCCATTTCCAGCGAAATACTGATGCACTGGCGCGGCTTGGGCAGGACCTTCAACGACACTTCAGTCAGCAGGCCAAGGCAGCCGTAACTGCCCACCAGCAAGCGCGACAGATCGTAACCGGCGACGTTTTTCATCACCTCGCCGCCGAAGCGCAGGTGTTTGCCCAAACCGGTGATCACGCGAGTGCCGAGGACGAAGTCGCGCACCGAGCCGGACCAGGGCCGACGCGGGCCGGACAGCCCGGCGGCGACCATTCCGCCCACGGTCGCACCCTCGCCGAAAGACGGCGGCTCGCAGGGCAGCATCTGGCCGGCCGCTTCCAGGGCTGCGGACAGATCGTCCAAAGGCGTACCGGCCCGCGCGGTGATCACCAATTCGGTCGGGTCGTAGCTGACGATGCCGCAATGACCGCGAGTGTCGAGCACTTCGCCTGCGACCGGGCGGCCGAGAAACGCCTTGCTGTTGGAACCCTGGATCAGCAACGGCGTGGCGTTGTTCAGCGCCTGATTGACCTGCTCCAGCAGCGCAGCGCTGCCGTCGACATTCTGTTCGACATACATCAAAAACGCTCCAGTTCAGGGAAGGGCAACTGGCCCAGGTGCACATGCATGGCGCCGAACTCGGCGCAGCGGTGCAGCGTCGGGATGTTCTTGCCGGGATTGAGCAGACCGCTGGGGTCGAACGCGGCTTTAACCGCGTGGAACAGGGTCAGCTCATCGCTGTTGAACTGGGCGCACATCTGATTGATTTTTTCGCGGCCGACACCGTGCTCGCCGGTGATGCTGCCGCCGACCTTGACGCACAGTTCAAGGATCTTGCCGCCGAGGACCTCAACACGGTCCAGCTCACCGGGTTGATTGGCATCGAACAGAATCAGCGGGTGCATGTTGCCGTCACCGGCGTGAAACACGTTGGCGACCCGCAAGTCGTATTCGGCGGCCAGCGTGGCGATACCTTTGAGCACCCCGGGGAGTTCACGGCGGGGGATGGTCCCGTCCATGCAGTAGTAATCTGGCGACAGCCGGCCCACTGCCGGAAAGGCGTTTTTGCGTCCGGCCCAGAATCGCACCCGCTCGGCTTCGTCGCGGGCCTGACGCACTTCGGTAGCGCCGGCTTTTTCCAGTACCGCGCGAACCCGGTCGCAATCATCGTGGACATCGGCTTCGACGCCGTCCAGTTCGCACAGCAGAATGGCTTCGGCGTCTACCGGGTAACCGGCATGAATGAAATCTTCGGCCGCGCGAATCGCCAGGTTGTCCATCATCTCAAGACCGCCGGGAATGATGCCTTTGGCAATGATGTCGCCCACTGCGCGTCCGGCTTTTTCCACGGAGTCGAAGGCCGCCAGCAGCACTTTGGCGATTTGCGGTTTGGGCAGCAGTTTGACCGTGACTTCGGTGATGATCCCCAGCATGCCTTCGGAGCCGGTGAACAGCGCCAGCAGGTCGAAACCCGGCGAGTCGAGGGCGTCTAAACCCAGAGTCAGGTGTTCACCTTCGACGGTGAGGATGTCGACCTTGAGCAGGTTATGCACGGTCAGCCCGTACTTCAGGCAATGCACGCCACCGGCATTTTCGGCCACATTGCCGCCGATGGAGCAGGCGATCTGTGAGGAGGGATCCGGTGCGTAATACAAACCAAAAGGGGCGGCGGCCTGGGAGATCGCCAGGTTGCGTACACCGGGTTGAACGCGGGCACTGCGAGCGGCGGGATCAATCTGCAGAATGCTGTTGAAACGCGCCATCACCAGCAGCACACCTTTTTCCAACGGCAATGCACCACCGGAAAGCCCCGTACCGGCACCGCGTGCGACCACCGGTACCTGGCGCTCATGGCAGAGTTTGAGCAGGCCTTGTACCTGCTCGATGTTTCGCGGCAGCGCCACCAGCATTGGCGTGGTGCGGTAGGCGGACAGGCCGTCGCACTCGTAAGGCTTGAGTTCTTCCTCGCGGTGCAGGATATCCAGATCGGGCAATCGCTCTTGCAGGGCCTGGAGCAGGGCACCTTTATCGACGGCAGGCAGGACACCGTCAACGCGTTCATCGTAGAGAATGTTCATGGGTGGCTAAGGACCCTGATTCGCTTTTATTAGAGGTCTGTTCACGGGAACAGCTGACTTCCATCATTGACCTCAGGGGGCTTACTGTCCATGTGTTGGAGCGCCAAAAGCCAAGATTTGAAAAGGGCGATCACGGTTTAAGGCGTGACTGCTAAGCTGTGTTTTGACGACCACAACACTGGAGTCAAACTTATGGCAACTGACACCTGCGCCTGCAAAAACTGCACCTGCAAAATCGGCGAGCACTCTATTGTCCGCCACGGCAAGCACTATTGCTGCCAGGCGTGTGCCGAGCATCACGCGAACGGAGAGGCTTGCGCTTCAACGGGCTGCAAGTGTGCCAAAGGCGCCCACGGCTGATCGCGAAGACTGAGGTGGAGCCTGGTGCGGCTCCACTTTCATTTCTGTTGCCTGCGCGTCACAACTCGAAAAATCCGAATGGATTTGTTTTTAAGATTTAAGTATCCGTTTGAGTTGTGTTCGATTTCTTCGCCAAGTGGTAACAAACCCTACGCCTCGCTACGATGGGGCATCTCCAGACGATTACGATCCTTCGCCATGGCCCTTGCCGCTCCCCCCGATCTCAGTGATACCGATGTGCCGGTGCAACCGTTGTCGCGCACCTATCCGCGTGGCTTGTATATCGAACCGCACGAGCATGTCTGGGGCCAGTTGCTGTACGCGATGAGCGGAGTCATGTGGGTCGAAACGCCTCACGAGGCGCTGGTGGTGCCGCCGCAACGGGCGGTCTGGTTGCCGCCTGGGGTGGCGCACGGGATTCGTGTGGTGTCGGATCTGCAGATGCGCAAT
>JAPLSD010000860.1 GCA_026398835.1 Pseudomonas sp. | reverse complement strand
CACCGAAGGCGCACCGTTGCTGCTGGTGCTCGACGGCGTGACCGACCCGCACAACCTCGGTGCTTGCCTGCGTTCGGCCGATGCGGCGGGCGCGCTGGCGGTGATCGTGCCAAAGGACAAGTCAGCCACCCTGACCCCGACAGTACGGAAAGTCGCCTGTGGCGCGGCGGAAGTGATTCCGCTGGTCGCCGTGACCAACCTGGCGCGCACCCTGGAAAAACTCAAGCAGCGCGGCTTGTGGGTTGTCGGTACGGCGGGCGAGGCTGAGCAGGATCTGTATCAGCAAGATCTGACCGGTCCGACCATCCTGATCATGGGCGCGGAAGGCAGCGGGATGCGCCGCCTGACTCGCGATCTTTGCGACTACCTGGTGCGCCTGCCGATGGCCGGCAGCGTCAGCAGTCTCAACGTTTCCGTGGCTACCGGCGTCTGCCTGTTCGAAGCACTGCGTCAGCGCAGTGTCAAAGCCGCGACGGTTGCCAAGAAGTCTTAATCCGTACGCGATCCAAATGTGGGAGCGAGCTTGCTCGCGATAGCGGAGTATCATTCGACATCAATGTTGAATGTTGCGCCCTCATCGCGAGCAAGCTCGCTCCCACAGTGGTTTGTGTCACGGCAAAGATGGGTGACATGAACGAAGCTGTTCAAATAATCACCAATTGCCTTGCGCCTCTCTCACCCCTTCTCTACAATTGCGCCCCTTGCTGTGACGGCAGGCATATATGTGCCTACCTCTGGCAAGACACACAAGTGTCATTCACTCCTTGTCTGACCGCTTTTGAGCGGCAGGCTACAACCCGTAAGGAGCATTCATGCGTCATTACGAAATCATCTTTTTGGTCCACCCGGATCAAAGCGAGCAAGTCGGCGGCATGGTAGAGCGTTACACCAAGCTGATCGAAGAAGACGGCGGCAAAATCCACCGTCTGGAAGATTGGGGCCGTCGTCAACTGGCCTACGCAATCAACAATGTTCACAAGGCTCACTACGTGATGCTGAACGTTGAGTGCACTGGCAAAGCCCTGGCTGAGCTGGAAGACAACTTCCGTTACAACGATGCTGTGATCCGTAACCTGGTCATCCGTCGCGAAGAAGCCGTTACCGGCCAATCCGAGATGCTCAAGGCTGAAGAAAACCGCAGTGAGCGCCGTGAGCGTCGTGACCGTCCTGAGCATTCCGACAGCGCCGATGGCGATGACGGTGACAACAGCGACGCCAGCGATAACGCTGACGAGTAATCCACGGACCTTTTGAGGAGCCAATTACATGGCACGTTTCTTCCGTCGTCGTAAATTCTGCCGCTTCACCGCTGAAGACGTGAAAGAGATCGATTACAAAGATCTCAACACTCTGAAAGCTTATGTATCCGAGACCGGCAAAATCGTTCCAAGCCGCATCACCGGTACCAAAGCTCGTTATCAGCGTCAGCTGGCCACCGCTATCAAGCGCGCCCGCTTCCTGGCCCTGCTGGCCTACACCGACAGCCACGGCCGCTGAGACCGGGCAGTCGACACGTAGTAAGGGATTGAATGCATGCGCGCCTTAGCTGAGTTCATCATGCGCGGTCGTGTGCAGGCCACTCTGGTAGTGGCCGGATGTGCAGCATTGCCGTTGTTGTATTGGTTGGGTGCTGCCGCGGGAAGCCTCGTGCTCTTGCGGCGCGGATTGAAGGACGCCCTTGGCGTTCTTGCTCTGGGACTGCTGCCGGCGTTGATCTGGTGGCTTTACTCTGATGATCCACGCGCACTTATGGTGCTGCTCGGGTCGTCGGGCCTTGCGTTGGTTTTACGCGCAAGTGAGTCCTGGAACCGCGTGCTGCTGGTCAGCATAGCGATGGGATTGGTGTTTTCAGTGGTGTTGGGTGCGGCTTTCCGCCCTCAGATCGAAAGCCTGGCGCAGGAGTTGGTAAAAATCCTGCCGCTGGCGCTTGGAGATCTCTACCAGCAGTTTTCGGTAGAAGAGCGAGCGCGTCTGGCGTCACTGATTGCCCCCGTCCTGACCGGCTTGATTGCGGCCTTGTTGCAGATCGTCAGTGTGCTGAGCCTGATTCTTGGGCGCTACTGGCAGGCGTTGTTGTACAACCCTGGTGGTTTTGGTCGCGAGTTTCGCGCCATCCGTATCCCGCTGGGGCCAGCGATGTTGCTGCTGGCGTGCATGCTTCTGGGGCCGAATTTCGGTTCTCAGATGGCGATGTTGACGCCGTTGTGCAGCGTACCGCTGGTGTTCGCCGGGCTGGCCCTGATTCACGGGCTGGTGGCTGAAAAGCGACTGGCCAAATTTTGGCTGGTGGGGTTGTACGTAACGCTGTTGCTGTTTATGCAGCTGATCTATCCGTTACTCGTGGTGTTGGCCATTGTCGACAGCCTGATTGATATTCGCGGTCGTTTGGCGCCGAAAGACGCCGATAACGCGAACGGTGAAGGTTAAAAGTTAGAGGATTTTCACATGCAACTGATCCT
This sequence comes from Pseudomonas sp., assembly GCA_026398835.1. Lineage (GTDB taxonomy): Bacteria > Pseudomonadota > Gammaproteobacteria > Pseudomonadales > Pseudomonadaceae > Aquipseudomonas. The sequence continues at coordinate 1,121 of JAPLSD010000860.1, read as the reverse complement.
TCTGGAAAAAATCGCCAACCTGGGCAACCTGGGCGATAAGGTAAATGTTAAGGCTGGTTACGGCCGTAACTACCTGCTGCCATTCGGCAAAGCTACCGCTGCGACCGCTGCCAACCTGGCTGCGTTCGAAGAGCGTCGTGCTGAGCTGGAAAAACTGGCTGCAGACAAAAAAGCTTCTGCCGAAACTCGCGCTGCCCAACTGGCTGAGCTGGAAGTGACTATCACTGCCACCGCCGGTGACGAAGGCAAGCTGTTCGGTTCGATCGGCACCCACGACATCGCTGATGCACTGACCGCCTCTGGCGTTGAAGTTGCAAAAAGCGAAGTTCGTCTGCCGAATGGCACCATCCGCAACGTAGGCGAATTCGACGTAGCCGTGCACCTGCACGCTGAAGTTGAAGCAACCGTACGCGTTGTTGTGGTAGCAGCTTAAGCAGTACTTGTCGGCTGGCACCCTAGGGTGCTTGCCGGTAACATCGGGCACGATCCTGTTTACAGGTCGTGCCCTTTGTCTTTCTGTAGACCCCCGCTTTTCATAACCAGAACCCAAGTGGCCATGAACGATATCTCTGCTCCTGAGCAATACGATCTGCAAACCGCTGCCCTGAAGGTGCCGCCGCATTCCATCGAGGCCGAACAGGCTGTACTCGGTGGTCTGATGCTGGACAACAACGCCTGGGAACGCGTGCTCGATCAAGTCTCCGACGGCGATTTCTATCGACATGACCACCGCCTGATCTTCCGTGCGATCGCCAAACTGGCCGATCAGAACTCGCCGATCGACGTCGTGACCCTTGCCGAGCAATTGGACAAGGAAGGTCAGACTTCGCAAGTCGGCGGTCTTGGTTATTTGGGCGAACTGGCGAAAAACACGCCGTCGGTCGCCAACATCAAGGCCTATGCGCAAATCGTTCGTGAGCGAGCGACCTTGCGTCAACTGATCGGCATCAGTACTGAAATCGCCGACAGCGCTTTCAATCCGGAAGGTCGCTCCGCCGCCGAGATTCTCGACGAAGCCGAACGGCAGATCTTCCAGATCGCCGAAGCGCGGCCGAAAACCGGCGGCCCGGTCAGCGTCAACGACCTGTTGACCAAGGCCATCGACCGTATCGATACGCTGT
>JAPLSD010000690.1 GCA_026398835.1 Pseudomonas sp. | reverse complement strand
TCAGGTCTGGACGCCAAAGTTATCTTGCAGGTGCACGATGAACTGGTGCTCGAGGTTCGCGAGGACCTGGTGGATCAGGTTCGCAATGAAATTCGCGTCCATATGAGCGGCGCGGCGACGCTCGATGTGCCGCTTTTGGTCGAAGTAGGCGTTGGAAATAACTGGGATGAGGCTCATTAAGCCGTCTTGAAGGTGCATTTTGCTGCGGCATAGTGCCGCGGCAGAAGCTAGCGAAGGGCTATAGTTCAGAAAATTCTGGCGGTTATTACCAATGGTTTTTGAACCTTTCCGGAACTAAATCCGTGAACCACCACTCAGAGTTACTGAATGGGTGGTGAAGCCCTTCGATACTCCTATGTTGTGTTAAGTGTTGGCAGATATCTGGACCCCGCCCTAGCGGTCCGGAACTTGGACCCCGAACTTCTCCTCCCCATACGAAGTCCGGGGTTTTTTTTGCCTGAAATTCCTTATTCAGCGGCCTCTGCGCCCTTATCCGCCAGTTCCATCCAGCCCGCCAATACAGTGTAGGCGTCTTCCAGGCCCATGCGTTTCGGTGCCGAGAACAGTTGGATGGTGATCGCATCACCCCAGCCTTTACGGATGTCCGCCTGCACTTTGAGCAGGGTGTTTTTCGCTGCGCCGTAGGTCAGCTTGTCGGCCTTGGTCAGCAGAATGTGCATCGGCATGCCGCTGGCAACGGCCCAATCAAGCATCAGTAGGTCGAAATCGGTCATTGGATGACGGATATCCATCATCAAAATCAGGCCTTTCAAACTTTCGCGACCGCCCAGATACGCTTCCAGGTGACGCTGCCAGTGCAGTTTCAACGGGATCGGCACCTTGGCGTAGCCGTAGCCAGGCAGGTCGACCAAACGGCGATCATCGTCTAGCTTGAAGAAGTTCAGCAGCTGCGTGCGACCCGGAGTCTTCGAGGTTCGGGCCAGGCTGGCATGAGTCAGGGTGTTCAGGGCGCTGGATTTGCCGGCGTTGGAACGCCCGGCAAAGGCAACTTCAAAGCCTTCGTCGTCGGGACATTGGTCGACTTTGGCCGCGCTGAGCATGAAGGTGGACTGTTGGCACAGGCCGAGAATGGGATTCTTGAGTTGCATGGGATTTCCGATGTGGGCGGTGCCGAGGATGGACGCGGCGAGCAGTGTCGTTTCCGTTTCAGTAACGCCAGTATATAATGCCGCAGATTTTGTGTGCGCTTTGTCCCAGCGTAGGATGAAGTTCACGAGAGCGATTGATCGAAATTGCGCACTAGAACGCAGCTCGCTCTCAACCCTGAAAAGGTCGCTTTATGACGAAATGGCTGCTAGCTGCCGGTGTCTTGATGCCGCTTTACAGCGCTCAGGCTACACAGGATCCGGAAGCTGTGTACAACCGTGTTTGTGGAGCTTGTCATTCCGGCCAACTGCCAATGGCGCCTGAAAAGGGTGACCGACAAGCCTGGAAGCCAAGATTGGCACAAGGTATGGAGACGCTGGTGCAACACGTGACCCAGGGTTTCAAGGCGATGCCGCCGCGTGGTTTGTGCATGGACTGCAGTGCCGAGGATTACCAGGCAATCATCCAGTGGATGAGCGAGTGATCCCGGTCCATAACTCTTTAACCCTTAGCCGTAGTTGGATTAGCTGATGAACAAATTGATCGTGAGTCTGCTGTTGACCCTGGGGATCTCCGGCATTGCCCATGCTGCAGGCGATGCGACTGCTGGTCAGGCGAAAGCCGCAGTATGTGGCGCCTGTCATGGCCCGGATGGCAATAGCATGGCGCCAAACTTTCCAAAACTGGCGGGTCAGGGCGAACGCTACCTGAACAAGCAATTGCACGACATCAAGTCCGGCAAGCGCACCGTCCTGGAAATGACCGGCCTGCTGACCAACCTGAGCGATCAGGATCTGGCTGATCTCTCCGCCTACTTCGCCAGCCAGAAGGGCAGCGTCGGAGCAGCCGATCCCAAGCTTGTGGCTCGCGGTGAAGAATTGTTCCGTGGTGGCAATCTGGAAAAAGGCATGCCTTCGTGCACAGGCTGTCACTCGCCCAATGGCGTAGGCAACGCTGCAGCAGGCTTCCCACACCTGGGCGGCCAGCACGCTCAGTATGCTGCCAAGCAGTTGACCGACTTCCGTGAAGGCAACCGCACCAACGACGGCGACACGAAAATCATGCAAACCATCGCGTCCAAATTGAGCAACAAGGACATCGAAGCGGTGTCCAGCTATATTCAAGGCCTGCACTAAGGGTGGATCGATTGACGTTGTGCACGCCCTGAGATGAAATATTTGGGGGTTTTTGCAACGTTAACGCTCGATTAATCCAGTGATGCGAGCATAAAAAGGGTGGCTTTGGCCGCCCTTTTTTGTGGCCGCTGCCGTTACACTAGAGAACTCAAGCCCGACTGGACCTGTCTGAGTGCAGGTCGCACGAGGCGACCTTATTTGTCCAGGAGTAAAGCATGCGTAATCTGATTCTCAGCGCCGCGCTCGTC
>JAPLSD010000579.1 GCA_026398835.1 Pseudomonas sp. | reverse complement strand
GTTGACACTGGCGCAGTTCTTCCTTGTCGGACGCAGTGCCGTCGAGTCGATCCCTTACAGCCAGTTCCTGCAGTTGCTGGAGGAGCACAAAGTCAGCGAATTGAGCATTGCCAAGGACCAAATCAGCGGCAAGCTGCAAGAGCCCATCAACGGTCATAACCTGTTCACCACGGTGCGGATCGACTCCAACCTGGCGACAGAACTCGCTCAATCAGACGTCAGTTTTTCCGGTGTCAACGAAAACACCTTGCTGGGCAATCTGCTCGGTTGGTTCCTGCCCTTTCTGATAATCATGGTGGTCTGGAGTTTTATGTTCCGCGGCCTTGCCGGGAAACAGGGCATTGGCGGCCTGATGAACGTCGGCAAGTCACGGGCCAAAGTATTCGTCGAAAGCGAAACGGGGGTGACCTTCGCCGATGTGGCCGGCATTGACGAAGCCAAGGCCGAGCTGGTGGAAATCGTTTCGTTTTTGAAAGACAAGGCCAGGTACACCCGCCTGGGTGCCCATATCCCCAAGGGGACGTTGCTGGTTGGCCCTCCCGGAACCGGTAAAACCCTGGTCGCCAAGGCCATCGCCGGTGAAGCCGGGGTTCCGTTTTTCTCCATTTCCGGATCCGAGTTCGTCGAGATGTTCGTCGGCGTCGGCGCCGCCAGGGTTCGCGACCTTTTCGAGCAGGCTCGCCAGGCGGCCCCCTGCATCATTTTCATTGACGAACTCGATGCCCTGGGAAAGATGCGCGGTATCGGCGCGCTCGGCGGCAACGACGAAAAAGAGCAGACACTCAACCAACTGTTGTCGGAGCTGGACGGCTTCGATCCTCGCGAAGGCGTGGTGCTGCTGGCCTCCACCAATCGCCCGGAAGTCCTCGACCCGGCGCTGCTGCGGGCCGGCCGCTTCGATCGTCAGATCGTCATTGATCGTCCGGACCGCAAGGGTCGGTGCGAGATTCTCAAGGTGCATATCAAGCACATCACCGCGGCCCCCAGCGCCGACTGCGAGCGTATTGCCCAGATCACCACCGGTTTCACTGGCGCAGACTTGGCGAATCTGGTCAACGAAGCCGCGATCGTTGCGACCCGTCGCGGTGCCCCGGCGGTCAACCTCGATGACTTCACGGCTGCGGTAGAGCGCATCATCGCCGGCGTTGAACGCAAGAGCAGCCTGCTACAGCCCGAGGAGCGCCTGGTGGTCGCCTATCACGAAATGGGCCATGCCCTGGCGGCCGGCACCTTGCCGGGAATGGACCCGGTGCACAAGGTCTCGATCATTCCCCGCTCCATCGGGTCATTGGGCTACACCCTGCAACGCCCGACCGAAGATCACTTTCTGATCAGTTACCAGACGCTCAAGGATCGCATCGTGGTGTTGATGGCCGGGCGGGCCGCCGAGTACATCGTCTACGGGCAGATTTCCACGGGAGCGGCGGACGACTTGACCCGGGCCACCGATATCGCCCGGCAACTGATTACCCGTTTCGGCATGAGCACGGAGCTCGGGCAGTCGGTGCTGGAGCGCCAGACCCCCACTTATCTGGGCGACCACATGTTGAATCGGGGGGATAAGGATTACTCGGAACAAACCGCGCGGGAAATCGACCTCGGCATCAGAGCCCTGCTCGATGAAGCCTACAGTCGCGCCAAGGCGTTGCTTGCGAGTCGCAGAGCCGATCTGGATGCCGGCGCCAAACTGCTGCTGGAAAAGGAAACCCTGACGCCTGAAGAGTTCCCCGCGTTAATGCCCCTTACGCCTGAGCGCTCCACGTCGGGCAACCCACTCTCATCGGAGTGACGCTCATGAACTTCTTGAAGAAACTTTCCGGTTCACAAGCCAACGGTGCACAGGCCTCCATTGTGCCCTTGTTACGCCAGTACGCTGAGGCGCTGCCGGCGTTGAATGGCGAGGCCTTCGGCGAGATGTTCGACCGTTACGCCGATGCTCGCGTGGTGATGATCGGTGAGGCCAGCCATGGTACCAGCGACTTCTACCGAACCCGGGCGGCCATCACTCAACGGCTGATTGAGCAGCATGGGTTCACTATTGTGGCCGTCGAAGCGGACTGGCCGGATGCGGGCCACGTTGACCGTTATGTCCGCGGGCTGGCGCCTTCGGCCTGGAAGCGTCACATTTTCAGCCGATTCCCGACCTGGATGTGGCGCAATACCGATGTCAGAGCTTTCGCCCACTGGCTTCATCAGCACAACCACCAGAAAGCGCCCGAGCTGCGTGTCGAGTTTCGCGGGTTGGACGTTTACAGTTTGCGCAATTCCATTCGCGAGGTCTTGAACTACCTGGACCAGGGCGACCCTCAGCTTGCGCACGAAGCACGCCAGCGCTATGGCTGTCTGACACCCTGGCAGGATGATCCTGCGCTATACGGCCATTTTGTCGAACGCGGCGGCGTCATGCCTTGCGAGCACGCGGTGGTCGAGCAGCTCAATGCCATATTGGCCGAACAACTGGCAGGGCTTATTCAGGACGACGAAGCGTTCTTCAATGCCACGCAAAACGCCCAGGTCGTTCGGGCCGCGGAACAATACTACCGAGCCATCTATCGAGGCTCGACCTCCTCCTGGAACCTGCGTGACACGCATATGTTCGACACCTTGCAAGCACTGCTTGAGCATCGAGGCCCTCAAGCCAGGGCGGTGGTGTGGGCGCACAACTCCCATATCGGCAATGCCGCCGCCACGGAAATGGGCTGGAAGGGCCAGTTCAATATCGGTCAGCTGTGCCGCAGCGCCTATGGGCGCGACGTCGTGCTGATCGGCATGAGCACCGACCGTGGCCAGGTGGCGGCAGCCGATGACTGGGATGGCGACATGCGCATCAAGGACATCCGGCCATCTCGTACAGACAGTTGGGAGCATCAATTCCTTAAGGCGGGCATCGCCGCGTCATTGACCGACTGGCGCGATCCTCAGCGAGAAGCGTTGCGCCAGGCCCTGTCCGAGACGCTGCTGGAGCGAGCCATCGGTGTGATTTATCGACCTGAAAGCGAGCTCAGCAGCCACTATTTCCAAGCGGTGCTGGCCGAGCAATTCGACGCCATGGTCTGGATTGAACAGACGCAAGCGGTGACGGCACTGCACCTGCCGAAAAGCCAGGAGCAGGAACCGGAAGACGAAACCTTTCCGTTTGGTGTGTGAAGCTCCGCCAACCCTGTGCACCCGCAAATTATCAGGTGTACCCAAACCCAAGGAGCACCTTGCCGGCAATGGCGTCCTTGAGATCGCCATCGTCGGAACGCCGCCCGGACCAATCGAGCGTCGACCGGCTGCTCCCACATTAGATCGGCGTACACCCGACCAACCAAACAGGCCGGCCGGTAGGCCGCCGAGCTTTTGATTTTGATCTGCCCGCCCCTTCGGCAGGCCGAGTGGAGGTGTTCATCAGGGGACTGGCGCGCAGCGCCCCTCGGCGAAGCCGAGGACATCGCATGGAGGTCGTAGCGCAGCAGACCGGAGGGCGATGCCCCCCTGATGGACACCGTAGCGAGGGAACACCGAGCCTTGGCGAGGGGCCGAACGCTCGGGGCGAAGCCTTAATGAGATGGTCAGCCCGGTGAGAACCTCGGCGAGTCTAAACTTGCCGAGGTCTCTCTTTACCGAAGGAGGATCTCTCATGAATACCGTGACGCTTCTGG
>JAPLSD010000366.1 GCA_026398835.1 Pseudomonas sp. | reverse complement strand
GGTTGATGATGAAGCCTTTGACCCGTGCCTGTTCACTGGCCGAGAGTAACTCCAAAGTCCCCACCAGATGGGCGAACACCCCGCCGCGATTGATATCGGCGATCAGCAGCACCGGGCAGTCCACCGCTTCGGCAAAACCCATGTTGGCGATATCGCCAGCACGCAGATTGATCTCGGCCGGCGAGCCCGCGCCCTCGACCATCACCACCGGGTAAACGGCACTCAGGCGTTGATGGGAGGCCAGCACCGCCTGCATGGCGATGGCTTTGTAGTCGTGATAGGCCACGGCGTTCATGCTGGTCACCGCGCGACCATGAATGATCACCTGCGCGCCGGTATCGCTGTTGGGCTTGAGCAGCACCGGGTTCATATCAGTGTGCGGCTCAAGATTGGCGGCCTGAGCCTGCACCGCTTGGGCACGACCGATTTCACCGCCGTCCGCCGTTACCGCACTGTTGAGCGCCATGTTCTGCGGTTTGAACGGCACGACGCTGACGCCTTGGCGGATCAGCCAGCGGCACAGCGCCGTTACCAGAGTACTTTTACCGGCATCCGAAGTGGTGCCTTGCACCATCAGCGTGGTCATGGCGCTTCCTTGGTGTAGGCCTCGAAGGCTTGTTCGAGGCGCAGCCAATCGGCTTCATCGGCCGGTAAGCCGAAACGCAGGCTGCTGTTGTGGGTGAATAGGCGCAGCAGAATGCCGCGTCGGGCCATGAACTCGTGCAACTGTTCAGCGTGGGCGGTGATCAGCCATTGGAACAAGGCGCAACCACCTTGCGGTTTCAGGCCATGGCGCTCAAGTACTTGCGCCAAACGCTGACTGGCCTCTTCGCTGCGCTGGCGTTGCCGGGCATGCCCGTCCGTATCGCGCAGGCAAACCTGCCCCACCACCCGCGTCGGCCCGCTGACCGCCCACGGCCCGACCTGCTCGGCCAGCAACTTGAGCAGTTTGCGCTCGGCCAGCACGAAGCCAAGCCGTACACCGGCCAGGCCGAAAAACTTGCCGAACGAACGCAGGACAATCAGCCCGACCTGATTGGCATGCGCGGCCAGACTCAGGTGCGGTGTGTTGTCCATAAAGGCTTCATCGACCACCAGCCAGCCACCGCGCTGCGCCAATCGCGCATGCCAGTCGAGCAGGCGATCCGGGGTCAGGCTCAGACCAGTCGGGTTATTCGGGTTGACCACCACCAGCACGTCGAGGTGGTCGAGAAAGAAGTCGACTTCCTGTTCCAGCACTTCTCGCACGATGTAGCCGCCACGACGCCAGGCCTCGGCATGCTCGGCGTAACAGGGCGAGAGCACGCCCACCTTGCCGGCGCGGCGCAAACGCGGCAGCAACTGAATCGCTGCTTGCGAACCCGGTACCGGCAGCACTTGAGCCGCACCGTAATACTCGCAGGCCGCCTGTTCGAGACCATCATCGGTTTCCGGCAAGCGCGCCCAGGCCCGCAGTGGAATCTCCGGTACCGACCACGGCCAGGGCGCGAG
>JAPLSD010000673.1 GCA_026398835.1 Pseudomonas sp. | reverse complement strand
GACGCGGATATCTTTCCGCCCGCCGATGTACGGGATCGCCTGTACGCCGACCGCAGCATGAGCCTCAAGGACATGCGTCAGCGCACTCGCGTGTGGACCACTTTCCGTACCCGCCAATAATAAGGACCTCTCCATGGATATCGCCGATTTGAACGACCAGGCCATGACCCGCGACAGCCTCTACGGGACTGCCGCTGAAAGCACCTACGCGGGCATCACCAGTTTTATGCGCCGCCGCTATAGCCGCGACTTGCGCGGTGTGGACGTGGTAGTCAGCGGGGTGCCGTTTGACACCGCTACCAGTAACCGCCCGGGGGCACGTTTCGGGCCGCGGGGGATTCGCAATGCTTCGACCGGAATCGCCTGGGAACGGCATTGGCCGTGGACCTTCGACCCGTTCGACCATTTGGCGGTGATCGATTACGGCGATTGCAACTTCGATTACGGCACGCCGCAGTCGGTACCGGAAAGCATCGAGGCCCATGCCGAGAAAATTCTTGCGGCCGGTTGTGCGATGTTGACCTTCGGCGGCGACCACTTCATCAGCTATCCGCTGCTCAAGGCCCATGCCAAAAAGCATGGACCGTTGTCGCTGATCCATTTCGACGCCCACAGCGACACCTGGCCCGATGAAGAGGGTAAACGCGTCGACCACGGCACGATGTTCTGGCATGCGGCGAAGGAAGGTCTGGTGGATCCGTCCCGCTCAGTGCAGATCGGTTTGCGCACCACCAATAATGATCATCAGGGTTTTCAGGTGCTGGATGCGCGTCAAGTGCATCGTCGCGGTTGTGACGCGATCATCGAATCGATCCGCGAGCGGGTCGGCGATAACCCGGTGTACCTGACGTTTGATATCGACTGTCTCGACCCGGCATTTGCACCGGGGACCGGTACGCCAGTATGTGGCGGCTTGAGCACCGTACAGGCGCTGGAAATCATCGGCGGCTTGCGCGGGATCAACCTGGTGGGCATGGATGTGGTGGAAGTCGCCCCGGCCTATGACAGCGCGGACATCACCTCATTGGCAGCCGCGACTCTGGCGATGGAAATGCTGTGTTTGTATGCGGCGCGGCATAAAGTCGATCGGTAAGTCGATGATCGCGATGATCGTTCCCCCCACTCTGCGTGGGAATGCCTCACTGGACGCTCCGCGTCCGCTTCGGCAGTGACGCAGAGCGCGGGAACGATCATGTGTCGTGCATCAGACGACTGGAAT
>JAPLSD010000012.1 GCA_026398835.1 Pseudomonas sp. | reverse complement strand
TGTGTTTACCGACTTTTGCACCGATGAACGCCTGCGCAATAGCGACATGAACGGTCAACCGTTCATGCAGTCGCTGTGGAGCCTGTGCGTGGAAACCGGCCTGCATGCGCTGGCGATTCCTGAAGCGCAGGACGGCAGCGGCCTGGGCATGACCGAGCTGATGCTGGTGCTTGAGGCTCAAGGGCGAGCGCTGGGACAGGTCCCGCTGTGGCGTCACCAACTGGCAGCCGCGACGCTGGCGCAATTCGCCGACGCAACCCTGATGCCTTGGGTCAGCGACGCCGCGAACGCCCAGACGCTGCTGACCCTGGCCGTTGACTCGCTGAGCAGCGCCCACGGCATTGAATTGATAGCCCATCGCACCGGTAACGGTTGGAGTCTGAACGGGCGTGTTGCCGCCGTGCCTCTGGCCGAGCATTCCCAGGCGGCTTTGCTGCCGGTGGTGGCAGATGGCGAGTCACGCCTGCTGCTCGTGGAATTGACGGCGACGGGTATCTCTCATGTTCCTGGCGTGATGACCCATGGTGAAGCGATTGCCGACCTGCATTTCGAGGCGGTTGCTATCGAGGCCGAGCAGATGCTGCCTGCTGCGGCGCTGAGCTGGCTGGAACCGCGAGCCACGGCAGCGCTGGCATCGTTGCAACTGGGTGTCAGCGCCGAGCAGATCCGCCGCACGGTCGAGTACGTCACCGAACGCAAACAATTCGAACGCAGCATCGGCAGCTTCCAGGCCGTGCAGATGAGCATGGCCGATGCGCATGTTGCGCTGGAAGCCCTGCGCAGTGCGTTGTGGCAACTGTGCTACCGCCTGGACGCCGGGTTGCCGGCGCCGTCCGAAGCCTTGGCCACCGCGTGGCTGGCCTGTGAGGCCGGGCACTTGATCGGTCACAACGCACAGCATGTGCATGGTGGTATCGGCGTCGACCTGACGTACCCGATGCACCGTTTTCTTTACTGGAGCCGCGCCCTGGGCAGTGCCCTTGGCGGCTCGGCGGCAAGCCTGGAACGCCTCGGCGATTGGCTGAGCGATAACGACAAGCTGGGATGGAAATATGACCTCGAAGAACACCAAGCGCTTTGAAGACGTGCGCCCCGGCGAAGTATTGCCGCAGCTGCAAATCCCGATCACGGTCGGCCTGATCACGGGTGGCGCGATCGCCACCCGCGATTACTTTCCCGGCCACCATGACCTGGACGCGGCCCGCGAGCTCGGCTCGCCGCACATTTTTATGAACATCCTCACCACCAACGGCCTTGTGCAGCGTTTCGTCGAAGACTGGGCCGGACCTGAAGCGCGCTTTGCCTCGCTGAAGATCAAGCTCGGTGCGCCCAATTATCCGGGCGACACCATGACCTTCATCGGTTCGGTCAGTGCCGTGGATGTTGCCACCCGCACGGTGGAAATAGCCCTCAGTGGGAAAAATTCGATGGGCAACCACGTGACCGGTACGGTCGCGCTGGTTCTGCCCTGATAGCGGGAGACAGAACACATGACGAATTCGTCGATTTCCGGGCGCGCTGCGATTGTCGGTTTGGGCGCGACCGAATTTTCCAAAAACTCCGGGCGCACCGAACTGCGCCTGGCCCTTGAGGCCACACTGGCGGCACTCAAGGATGCGGGTATCGATCCATCCGAAGTCGAGGGTTTCAGTTCGTACTCGGTCGACAAGGTGCCGGAATACGAGATAGCACGCTTGCTCGGTTGCAAGGACGTGAAGTTTTTCTCCCAGGTGCCCCATGGTGGCGGTGCGGCGTGTGCACCGGTGATGCACGCGGCAATGGCGGTCGCCACCGGCGTGGCGAAAGTAGTCGTGGTGTATCGGGCGATGAACGAGCGTTCCTGGTATCGATTCGGCAGCGGCAGTTACGGTTTCGCCTCGACGCCGATCTTCGAGAACGTCAACTACGGCTGGTACATGCCTCACGGTCTGCACACGCCAGCGGCCTGGGTCGGGATGTTCGCCCAGCGCTACATGCACACCTATGGCGCGACCTCGGAAGATTTCGGTCGGGTGGCGGTGGCGGTGCGTGACTTTGCCGCGACCAACCCGGCGGCATTCTTCTACGGCAAACCGATCACCCTCGAAGAGCATCAGGCCTCGCGCTGGATCTGTGAGCCACTGCACTTGCTCGACTGCTGCCAGGAGTCCGACGGCGCGGTGGCAATGATCATCACCTCGGCCGAGCGGGCCAAGGACTTGCGGCAAAAGCCGGTGCTGATCAAGGCCGGTTCGCAAGGTATCACCGGCGGCCAGCAGATCATGACGTCGTTCTATCGGGACGACATCACCGGGCTGCCGGAAATGGGTGTGGTCGCCAAAGAGCTGTACCGCCAGTCGGGGCTGGGTCCTGAGGCGTTCCAGACCGCCGTGATCTACGACCACTTCACCCCATTCGTGCTGCCGCAGCTCGAAGAGTTCGGTTTCGCCAAACGTGGCGAGGCCAAGGAGTTCATCCGCGCCGGCCATCACGCTCGTGGCGGCAAATTGCCGATCAACCCCCATGGCGGTCAGCTCGGCGAGGCGTATATCCACGGTATGAACGGCGTTGCTGAAGCGG
>JAPLSD010000643.1 GCA_026398835.1 Pseudomonas sp. | reverse complement strand
GCGGCGCTGCGATCTGCCGGGTTCGGCGTGCTGCTGAGCATTTGCTCGTCACTGCCGCGCCAGACCAGCTTGCCGTCCTTGCCATCGAGCAGGTCGATCTGAATGGTCGCAACCTTGTAGCTGACGTTACGGGTTTCGTTGTACATCGGCCCGCCCCAATAGCCATTCCATGGGCCACCCCAGGCGCTGCCACCGTAGCTGGTGGTTACCTGTTGCTGACGATTTTCGACGATCAGGTACGTCTGCACATGGAGGTCACCCTTGGTGCCGGCAGCCGCCGGACGCAGGCCGCGTTGATCCAGCTGTTCGCTGACTGCCTGGCGAATGCGCTGCTCGGTCAGGTCACTTTTGATCCGTGGATCATCGGGGCGGTATTGCAGGGCGGGTTCTTTCCAGCTCCAGCTACGATAGGCGGCAAAGTCGCGACTGGCATCGAAGTCGTGGTTGACCTGGTTGGAAGCGCAAGCGCTGAGCAGGGCAACCAAAGCCAGTAAAGCGATACGGCGGAACATGATTTTTCTCCGGGCGAAGACATGAACCTGAGGGCGTGTTGCTAACTAGGAGGATACGCCGACATGGCCTTTTCCACAGCTTCGCGTAATGCATCGGAGCGCTCGCTCAGACTGCCCTGGCTGCTGGTTTCGGCACTGGCGCTCCACACCGGCTGACCGCTACTGGCGTCGAACAAATCGACTCGAACGACCACCACATTGACCTCGTACGTACGAACAACCGGGACCGTGTTGTACATGCCGTAGCCGTTGCCATAACCGCCGTACCCGTAGTCGTCCTGCACCTGACGCAGGCGTTTTTCCAGATGCACATCGGCGCTGACCCACAGGTCCGCCGGGCGATTGTCATGCAGCGGGCGCAAGCCACGCTGGTCGAGTCCATTGCTGACCGCTTCGGCGATCTGCGCCGAGTCGGCCCAGGCCGAGCCTGTGGGCAAACGACCATTGAGCCAGGCCCAATTGCGGTAGCGACCGTAGTCTCGCTGCGGCGCCGGGTAGGCGCTGCGGTCGAAGGTGTTGGCCGCCTGCGGTGGCGCCGGCGGAATCGGGTTGGAGCTGGCGACATACGGATTGCTGCCCTGGCAAGCGCTCAGCACCAGGCACAACACGACTAATCCAACGCGCGGTTTCATTTCACTCTCCACTGACTGGGCCGTTTAAACCGGACGGCAGATCCAGTGCAAATAACGACCAAGTCCGATAAAGCTTGGGTGACGACGGTGGGCCAGCTCCATTTCCAGCAAGTCCACTATCTCGGCGCGGGCCTGGAATTCCACCGGCATGTAGTCGTGAAAAACCCGCACCCCGCTCTGAGTTTCGACCGTCCACAGGCCCTCAAGTTGCGCCGCCAGTTCCCGCGGATCAAGGGGCCGCTGCGGCGTCAGGCTCTGCTTTTCACCGGCCATGTCGTTCTTGCGCATCTTGCGGAAGTGGCCCTTGAGCAAGTTGCGATAAATCAACGCATCGCGGTTGTAGAACGCCAGCGATAGCCAGCCGTCCTTGGTCGTCAGCTGATGCAGTACCGGCAGAATTGCATGGGGTTCGGCCAACCATTCCAGCACCGCGTGGCACAGCACCAGGTCGTAAGGTTCGGTGAGCTGCCCGAGCAGATCCTGCCACGGTGCCTGAATAAAGGTCGCGGTTTGCCCGGCCTCGGCGAAACGCTGGCGGGCGCCTTCGAGCATCGGTTCGGCAGGCTCGGCCAGCGTTACCTGGTGCCCACGCTGGGCCAGCCAGAGCGACATGTGACCAAGGCCAGCGCCGATGTCCAAAACGCGCAGCGGTCGGTCCGGCAGGGTTTCGGCCAAATCGGCCTGGAGCACCGCGAGACGAATCGCCCCTTTGGCACCGCCGTAGATTTTCTCGGCGAAACGGGTCGCCAACTGGTCGAAATGACGGTCACTCATTTGCTGAACCTCCGTTCGCTGTCCGCCAGCTTGCTGCGCACCACCTGTTCCATGTCCAGCCCCAGCTCGCTGCACAGCAGCAATAGATAAAGCACAATGTCACCCACTTCCTGACCGGCATGGGCGAGTTTGTCGGCAGGTAATTGCCGCGATTGGTCCTCGCTGAGCCACTGAAATATTTCCACCAGCTCGGCCATTTCCACACTAGCGGCCATGGCCAGGTTTTTCGGGCTATGGAATTGGCGCCAGTCGTTACGGTCGCGGATGGAGTGTAGGCGTTTGGTCAGTTCGTCAAGGTTCATCGGGCTCTCCTGAAGGCGTATAGCTTCGGGTGGATGGCGAATGAAGGCAAGCCCGGCGCAGATCGTTCCCACGCTCCCGCGTGGGAATGCAGCCCGTGTCGCTCTGCGTCACTGCCCAAGCGATTGCTGCGCGTCCAGTGAGGCATTCCTTTGCGGCGCGTGGGAACGATCTAATCAACGACGCTGAACTCGACCCGTGCAGTTTGGCCACCTTCATCGAGCACGCTGAGCTGGTAGCGGCCGAGCTGATCGAAGGTTGCGTTGATGCTGTCCTGATTGGCGCTGTCGCCCAACGGTGCGCCGTTGACGAACCACCAGCGCCGACCGCTGCCGCCCAGGGCCGAGAGTTTCAAGCGCAGCAGTTCCTGGCTGGCGGCCGGGCGGCGCAGTTGATCGCCTTCGCTCACGCCGACAATCGATAACGGCGACGCGGCCGACAGCATCGGGCCAGGGCAGTCTGGGTCGTTGGCCGGTAAACGCGCTTCCCGACGTTC
Source organism: Pseudomonas sp. (assembly GCA_026398835.1). Lineage (GTDB taxonomy): Bacteria > Pseudomonadota > Gammaproteobacteria > Pseudomonadales > Pseudomonadaceae > Aquipseudomonas. The sequence goes on along the minus strand of JAPLSD010000643.1, from coordinate 651 downwards.
CACCCTCGGCAACCACGGCTCCAACGGCGCCGGCCACAACGCAATATCACGCACCATGGCACCCGGGCATTTGGCGTCGACCCGCAGGCCCTTGGCGTTGACCCAGATTTTCTCCAGCAAACCGACACCCAGCGGTTGGTCCAGGGCCTGCAAGGTCGGCGGTGTGGTGCCATCCAGGGTCCAGGCGAAACGCTGGCGACGGCAATTGGGGTCGCTACGACTCATCGGCTGACCCAACGGCCAACAGATCGCCGCCACGCCAATGTTCGTCGGCACTGGTTGTACCGGTGCAGTGATTCCCCGCTGGCTGTCGCGGTTGATCAGCACGTCGTGCACTTGCAGCATCAGCGGTGCTGCCGAGGCCAGGCCAAACTGGCCCGGCACCGGCGTGCCATCCGGACGACCGATCCAGATGCCGATCAGGTAACGCGGGCCAACGCCAATCGCCCAGGCATCGCGAAAGCCGTAACTGGTACCGGTTTTCCAGGCCAGCACCGGGCGCTGCACCAGCTCGGCGCGCGGGTCACGATCCGGTCGCGCCTGACCGCTGAGAATCCGCCGCACGATCCACGCCGAACCCGGCGACAGCAACGGCCGCTCACGCAGCACGTCGTCGGGCTGCAAACGAATGTTGGCGCTCTTGCCGCCACG
>JAPLSD010000145.1 GCA_026398835.1 Pseudomonas sp. | reverse complement strand
GCGATAGGCTTCAACAGCCATGAACACGTCAGAGGCTTTTACGCTGACCTTGAAGTCCTTGAAGTTCAGACGTTCAAGGTGCTCGACATGGCGCAATGCGGACTCGACCCGCGCGGCTGGGGTCGGCTCACCGTATTTCTTTTGCAGGTCTTTTTCCAGAGAACCGGCGTTGACGCCGATACGGATCGGGATCCCGCGATCACGGGCAGCATCAACCACAGCACGCACACGGTCTTCACGACCGATGTTGCCCGGATTGATCCGCAGACAGTCAACACCCAGTTCGGCTACGCGCAGGGCGATCTTGTAGTCGAAATGAATGTCCGCGACCAAAGGTACTTTGACCAGTTGCTTGATCCGGCCGAAGGCTTCAGCAGCGTCCATATCTGGCACAGAGATGCGCACGATATCGACGCCAGCAGCTTCCAGGCGGTTGATTTGGGCTACGGTCGCAGCAACATCATTGGTGTCACTGTTGGTCATGCTCTGCACCGCAATGGGCGCATCGCCGCCCACGGGTACGGAGCCAACCCAGATCTTGCGGGACTCGCGACGTTTGATTGGAGATTCGCCGTGCATGACTTATTGACCTAACTTCAGGCGAGCGGTCTCGCCACTGGTGAACGGAGCGATATCGACCGCCTGACCGTTGTAGCTGACCTGCGCGCCACGGGCATAGCCCAGACGCACGGCAAACGGTGGCTTACCGCTGACTTCGACGGTCTCGCCTTTGCGCTTGAGACCGCTCAACAGCACTTTGCCGTTGCCATCGGTCACTTGAGCCCAGCAATTGGCGACAAATTGCAGCCGAACCCGACCGGCACCCGCGACTGACGCCGTCGCAGCAGCAGGTGCGGCAGATGGAGCAGGTGCTACCGGTGCAGTCACAGGCGCTGGTGTTGCTACAACCGGGGCCGCAGCAGTGTGAGTTACGGCAGCAGGCGCGATTGGCGCAACAGCTGGAGCAGCCGGAGCCGGTACAACCACATTGGCCTGGACTTCAGCCGGTGGCTGGCCATTAGGCAGTGCCAGAGTGGTCCCCTCTTCGGTTTGACCTTCAACGACTGCCTGATCTTCCGGCTCGTCGAGCGGGTGAATCTGTGTGGTGCCATCGGCACCTTCGACTTCGACGTGCTCCGGATTGATTCCAACCAGGTCCTTGGTGCGCAAGGACGTCTGATCCTGCCACCAGATAAAGCCACCGCCGATCACCGCAATCAGCAACAGCAGGCTGACGATACGCAAAATGGTGTGGGAAACCCGTACAGGTTCTTCGATACGGCCCAGGCTATGGACGCTGCTGCCTTGGGAGTCGGTACCGGAGTATTGGTCGAATTGCTGGACCAGGACGGTCTGGTCCATGCCGAGCAATTTGGCATAGGCACGAATATAGCCACGGGCAAAGGTGTGCCCTGGCAGCTTGTCGAAAGCGCCAGTTTCCAGGTTGCCCAGTGAACCTACAGTGAGGTTGAGCTTCAGAGCCACTTCCGCCAGCGACCAACCATTGCTTTCGCGGGCCTGACGCAAGGTATCACCAGGGTTTACGCGAGTCGCTGCTACAACTTCAGGATGCGCCGCTTTCATCATTGCTCCGACAGGTATTGCTGATATTCCGGCGTACCGGGATAGAGTCGTTTTAATTGCAGGCCAAAACTTGCGGCCTTGTCGCGATCTTCGAACACTTTGGCCAGCCGAACACCGAGCAATAGACTACGTGCATTTTGCTCGGACAGCAGGCTAAAACGATCGTAATAGTCACGTGCGGGCACATAATGCCTGTCTTCGAAGGACAACTCAGCCATTTCCAGCAATGCGCGGGGTTGTTGCCGGTTCAATCGCAGGGCTTTTTCCAGCTGCTGCTGGGCCAAATCACGCTGACCGAGCATCGAAGCGGTCATGCCCAGGTTCTCGAACACCCGCGAGCGTTCAGGATATAGCGTATCGGCAGCGGCCTGTTCAAAGCGCTGGTAAGCCTCTTTGTAGCGTTTTTCTTCAAAGAGAAAACTGCCGTAATTATTCAGGATACGCGCATCACCGGGGCGCGAGGGCATCGGGATCCGAGTCATCCAGATCGAGGGCTTTCTTCAGTGGGACTTTCGCCCTTTCTGTCATGCCCTGCTGCAGATAGCCCAGCCCCAGCTGCACATAGGCCACACGTGCCTCGTCCCGCCCCTTGCTCGTTTTCATTGGGTTGAAATCACCCGATAAAACACAACCAGCCGACAGGCTGGCGAAAAGCAAAAGCAGCGCAACGCGCAGGGACATAGAGATCCTCTCTTAGGTACGATTCACAGCGTTTTGCGGTACATCGGACTCGGCGCTCAACTCGCGCACGGCGATATAACGTTCGCTGCGACGGGTGCGATCCAGCACCTGTCCTACTAATTGACCACACGCCGCATCGATATCTTCACCGCGGGTGGTTCGTACGGTGACATTGAAGCCTGCATGGTGCAGTTGATCCTGGAAACGGCGAATCGCGTTGTTGCTAGGGCGCTCGTAACCGGAATGGGGGAACGGGTTGAACGGGATCAGGTTGATCTTGCAAGGAATGTCCTTGAGCAATTCAATCATTTCCACAGCGTGCTCGACCTTGTCATTGATGTCTTTGAGCAAGGTGTACTCGATGGTCAACACGCGCTTTTCGCCCAAAGACGACATGTAGCGCTGGCACGACTCGAGGAGCATCTTAAGCGGATATTTCTTGTTTATCGGCACCAATTGGTTACGCAATGCGTCGTTCGGTGCGTGCAGGGACAACGCCAGGGAGACGTCGATGTGCTTGGACAGCTCATCGATCATCGGCACCACGCCAGAGGTGGACAGAGTCACCCGGCGCTTGGAAATGCCATAGCCCAGATCATCCATCATCAGATGCATGGCGGCGACGACGTTGTCGAAGTTCAGCAGCGGCTCACCCATGCCCATCATCACCACGTTGGTGATGGCACGGTCGGCGGTTGCCGGGATGCTGCCAAACGATTTATTGGCAATCCACACCTGGCCGATGACTTCGGCGGCGGTGAGGTTGCTATTGAAACCTTGCTTGCCGGTGGAGCAGAAACTGCAATCCAGGGCACAGCCTGCCTGGGACGAAACGCACAAAGTGCCGCGTTTGCCCTGGGGAATGTAAACGGTCTCGACGCAGCTACCGGATTCCACGCGCACCACCCATTTACGGGTTCCGTCGGTGGAGATGTCCTCGCTGACCACTTCCGGACCACGAATTTCAGCAACGACCTTGAGCTTTTCGCGCAAGGCCTTGCTGACGTTCGTCATGGCGTCGAAATCATCGACGCCAAGGTGGTGAATCCACTTCATTACCTGACCGGCACGGAAACGCTTCTCCCCGATTGAGTCGAAGAATTTTTCCATTTCCAGCTGAGTAAGACCCAACAGGTTTGTTTTGCCAGTCGATGTAGTCATGGATTCATCCTCACTCGGTGGCCTTAGGCCTTACGAGCGGTTACTTCAGTAGCGGCGAAAAAGTAAGCGATTTCACGTGCAGCGGCAGCTTCCGAATCGGAACCGTGTACAGCGTTGGCGTCGATGGAGTCAGCGAAGTCAGCACGGATGGTGCCGGCAGCAGCTTCTTTAGGGTTGGTAGCGCCCATCAGCTCGCGGTTCAGAGCGATGGCGTTTTCGCCTTCCAGAACCTGAACAACAACTGGACCGGAGATCATGAAAGCAACCAGGTCGCCGAAGAAACCACGAGCGCTGTGCTCAGCGTAGAAGCCTTCAGCTTCAGCCTTGGACAGTTGCTTCATTTTCGAAGCTACGACCTGCAGGCCAGCTTTTTCGAAACGAGTGACGATCTCGCCGATAACGTTTTTAGCAACGGCGTCAGGCTTGATGATGGAGAAAGTACGTTGAACAGCCATGGTGTAACTCCAGAAACGGTGATTAATACGAAAAATTAAACCCGCGAATTATACGCGGGTTTAGGGGGATTGCCTAACTGCGTAGGGTGCGTTCAGTCTGCTTCTTCGATCCAGGCAGCCTGAATGGCCTCGAGCACTTTCTCGCCGCCATGCTTGGGATCGTCACTAAAATCCGGCAATTCCAGAACCCAGCGGTGCAGATCGACGAAGTTAATCGAAAGCGGATCTACATCCGGCTTGCTTTCAGCCAGTTGGATCGCGATTTCCAGTACATCAACCCATTTGAGACTCATGACAATTCCTTGAATCAGTGCGGCGCTTCGGCTGCATGGTTGAGCGAATATTTCGGGATTTCGATGGTCAGGTCTTCAGTTCCGACGATGGCCTGACAGGTCAGCCGCGACTGGGCTTCCAGACCCCAGGCCCGATCAAGATAGTCTTCTTCCAGCTCATCAGCCTCATTCAGCGAGTCGAAACCTTCGCGAATGATGCAGTGACACGTGGTGCAGGCGCAGACGCCGCCGCAAGCGCTCTCGATCTCGATATGGTTGTCATGAGCCACATCGAGAATGGATTGACCGGTCTCAGCCTCTACAACCATACCGTCCGGGCAATGCTCGGCGTGTGGCAGAAAAATGATCTGCGGCATCAGTTATTCCTCGATTTCATTCAGGTTGCGCCCCGCCAGAGCGGCTTTTACCGTCGAGTCCAGGCGGCGGGCAGCAAAGGCATCAGTCACTTGCGACAGACGCTTGGTCTGCTGCTCGATGGCGTAACCATCGGTGCCTTTCATCAATTCGGTCAGTTCCTGCATCTGCAATTCGATAACCATGCGCTCTTCGGCGTCGAGCAGGCGCTCGCCGTCGACATCAAGAGCGCCCTGCACCGCTTCGATCAGGCGCTGGGCATCGACCTGCTGTTCGCGTAGCACACGGGCGACCTTGTCGTCGTTGGCGTGCTGGAACGAATCCTTGAGCATCCTGGCAATTTCGCCGTCGGTCAGGCCGTAGGACGGTTTGACCTGGATACTGGCCTCAACGCCCGAACCCAATTCGCGGGCCGAGACACTAAGCAGACCATCGGCATCGACCTGGAAGGTCACGCGAATCTTCGCCGCGCCGGCCACCATCGCCGGAATACCGCGCAGTTCAAAGCGCGCCAGGGAGCGGCAGTCGCTGATCAGTTCGCGTTCGCCCTGCAACACGTGGATC
>JAPLSD010000731.1 GCA_026398835.1 Pseudomonas sp. | reverse complement strand
GTCTTTCGTGAACCCTTGGCGCTGTCGCGTCTGCACAGCACGCCCAAGCGTGTCTTGAGTCGCCGCGAAGTGATCTTGCTGGGGGTGTTTGCGCTGGTGCTGCACGGAGCGGTGATTGTCTGGGTCAACCAGACACCGCCGCCGGCACTGCCCGTGGTACCACCGGAGATCCCGCCGATGACCATTGAGTTCTCGCAGCCAGCGCCACCCGTGGTGGAACCCCCACCGCCCGAGCCGATTCCACAGGCGGTGGTCGAACCGCCACCGCCGGTTGAAGATGAGCTGGCCGTGAAGCCTCCACCACCCAAACCTGTGCCAAAGCCAAACGGCACCGCCCGCACCGAAACCGGTGACACCTGCTTCTGCCAGCGCCGGCTACTTGCATAACCCGGCACCGGAATACCCGTCGTTGGCGATGCGTCGCGGCTGGGAAGGCACAGTGTTGTTACGGGTGCATGTCTTGGCCAGCGGTAAACCGAGTGAAATCCAGATCCAGAAAAGCAGTGGACGCGATCAACTCGACGACGCGGCACTGGCCGCGGTCAAACGCTGGAGTTTCGTGCCGGCCAAGCAGGGCGATGTCGCCCAGGACGGTTGGGTCAGCGTGCCCATCGACTTCAAAATCAAGTAACTCAACCCTATCGATATACACCGCGGGCCACCTGACAAAAGGCGCATCGCTACAACCGATCTAATGCCTTGTTGGAGAGCCTGACCATGAACCTGATCGCATCCCCCTTCGAATCCATCGAACACACCGTCATCTGGCTGTTGATTCTTTTTTCCGTTGCAACCTGGGGCCTGGCGTTGCTGAAGGGTGTGCAGTTCACCCGGCTCAAGACGCAGGATCGCAAATTCCATAAACAATTCTGGGCCGCCTCAAGCCTCGACTCGGCCGCCGAATTCGCCAACAGCCAACCCGGTGCAGCAGCCCGCGTCGCGCTCGCCGGTTATGCGGCCATTCAGGTCGGTGACCACCAGAGCACCGACCAGAAGAGCATCGACCTCAGTCAGTCGATCAACCATCAGGACCGTCTCGAGCGAGCCTTGCGCCAGCAGATCGTGCGTGAGCGTCGCTCGCTGGAAACCGGCCTGGCCATCCTTGCGAGCATTGGTAGCACCTCGCCCTTTATCGGTCTTTTCGGGACCGTCTGGGGGATCATGTCGGCCTTGAAAGGCATCAGTGCGGCGGGCTCGGCGAGCCTGGAAACCGTGGCCGGGCCGATCGGTGCCGCACTGGTCGCAACCGGTGTCGGGATCGCCGTCGCGGTGCCTGCCGTGCTGGTTTACAACTACTTCCTGCGTCGACTGAAACTGACCGCCGCCGACCTGGAAGACTTCGCCCACGACTTCTACAGCCTGGCGCAGAAGCATTCGTTCCGTGTGCTTCTACACCCGGTGCTGAGCAAGTCCGGCGCCACCGTCGCCGGACAGAAAGTCAAGGAGGCGTCCTGAGATGGCATTTTCCACACAAGACAGCGATGAAGTACTCAGCGAGATCAACGTCACGCCCTTGGTGGACGTCATGTTGGTGCTGCTGGTGGTGTTCATCGTCACCGCGCCGCTGCTGACTAACGCGATTCCGATCAACCTGCCGAAGACCGAATCGGTGGCGCCGGTGGAGCAGAAAGACCCCTTGGTGGTGAGCATCGATGGCCAAGGCAAAGTGTTCATCAATAAAGACGAGATTCAGCCGGATCTGCTCGAGTTCAACCTGCAAGCCGCCAAGGCGAAAAACCCTGACGTGCGCGTGCAACTGCAGGCCGACAACGGGGTGAATTATGGCGAAGTGGCCCGGGCCATGGCCTCTATCGAACGGGCGGGGATTACCAAGTTGTCGGTGATTACGGCGAAGTAAGTGAAACGCCTAAAAACGCCTCGACACTGTCGGAGTGGATTTTTTCAACAGAATCGGCCGTCTCCAATCGTTCACTTTGGCTCGTCAACCTGGATAGGTTCGATCTGCACGATCTCCACCGGTCGAGGCAAAATTGCTCTATAGGCGCTTTTTGTGTATATCTGAGTCTGTGGATTCATGATGAGGTATTGGACATGACAGTAGTCCTCCAGGCACAAGGATTTACCAAGAGCCAGTGTGTTACTGGACTGCGAGCAGCTGTAGGCATACTCAACAAATGGGGTGCGTCCAGCGATCAGGCCTGTCGTATCCTGCGCATTTCTCGCAGCACGTACACACGCGCCAAGCAGCGCGATCCCGACTGGTCCGTAGGACTGGATTCAGACCAGATGCAGCGCATCAGTTTTGTTCTCAATATCCACGCCGCTCTGCGCCTCGTCTTCGATAACCCGGAAAATGTCTATGGTTTCCCGGCGATGGCCAACGAAAACGAATTTTTCAACGGGCGTACCCCGCTCGAGATCATGTCTCAGGGCGATATGATTTCTCTGTATGAAACCTTTCGACGCATTGACGTACTTCGAGGTGCGCAATGGTGATGGTGAGCCAACTGGCAGAGCTTGCCGGTGAGCAGTTACAGGCCTATCGACTGGTCAATTCAAAGTTTCCGCCTATTGCGCTGTTTGATGACGTAGCGGACGCGGACGAGTTTGAGCTCCTGTATCAGATACAGGCTCTCACTAATCCGAGGCTGCAAAATGAGGCTGGACGCCTTGAGTTGATTCCGCGAGATGAGATTCCGTTCGGTATTCCTGGCTGTTCTTACGCGACAGCGCCTTTTACCCACGTCAACCCGGCTGGTTCGCGATTCAGCGATGGTAGCTTTGGCGTGTTGTACCTGGCTGGCTCAATGGAAACCGCGCTGGCTGAGGTGCGGCATCACCAGAGCCTGTATTGGTCGAAAGTCCAGAGTTTCAACTATGAGCGGTTTGTTTTCCGGGGTTTATCCTGCTCCTTCGTGGACATAGCGATGAAGGATGCCGCATCCATCCCGATGACAGATCCTATCTACGCTCCTGACGATTACGCGCATTCCCATCGCTTGGGGAGGGCAGTCAAGGATGCAGGGTGTCCCGGTCTTCGTTACAACTCCGTTCGTACGCATGGCAGCTACTGCTGGGCGCTGATGACCCCAAGATCAGTCTCATCAATTATTCAAACAGCCCATTACGAGATGATCTGGAACGGTCAGATCACCAGTGTCAATAAAATCAGCGAAACCTGACCGCGTTTTTGGGGGCAGTTGCCTAAGGGACGAGGTTAGATCGCCACCGAATATTGGCCCGGTATCCAATGGAGGATGTAGGCCAGGTTGTGCCAGGGGTGGTGACAGGTACCGGCGCGGGAACAGTTGAGGTCGTGCACAAACGGCAGGTTGCCCTCACTGGCTTTCTGCCCGGCACCGCAGGCGGTACAGCGCAAGTAGATGCCCATCAGCAACCAGTGACGCGAATGCTCCAGCACCTGTTGATCTAGCGTCGACAATCCCTCGATCAGTTGTTCAGTCATGGCTACGTCCATTTTTTTATGACTCAAAGGTTTCACGTCAAACCAGCCGATGGGTCAACGGTAGACCAGCACCTGCCAAACGGGTAACCGCCAGACGCAAAAAAAGCCCACCGGCGAGGGCTTTGCTGTGAGGGCATTTACCTTATGGGCCATGTCCGTTTGCCGATCAGGAGTGTATTGGTCAACTAATTCCGGACACGACGTTAAGTTTTTTCTCGGCCTGAGCTGTCGCTCACAATAGGCTGCCATGAGCCACGCAGCCTTTACTGATCAATAGTACTGTTCATGAACGACTGCTATCAGGCTCAAGGCTGTCCTTAGAATCGATCCAGCCTGTAGGACTCAACCCCCGGCAACCCATGGGGCTGAGTGACGGACGCTGGCGAAACCATTTGAGCGATAAGCTCGGCAGTCACCGCAGCCTGTGTCAGCCCCAGATGCTGGTGACCGAACGCGAGCAACACCTTGCCGTCGCACACTCGGTCGATGATCGGCAGGGAGTCGGGCAAGGACGGGCGGAACCCCATCCATGGAGTGGCCGCGTCAGCGTTCAAGTCGCGTTTGAACAAGCCTTTGCTCAGGCGGTGCAATTGCCAGGCGCGCTCCATGGTCGGGGGGCGGTCGAGGCCGGCGAATTCGACGGTGCCTGCCAACCGCAGTCCATCGGTCATCGGTGTCATGATGAACTTGCGCTCCAGCGAGGTGACTGCGAAAGGCAACCGTTCGTGCTCATGGGGCAACATCAGGTGATAGCCGCGTTCGGTTTCCAGCGGGACTTTCTTGCCGGTCAGCGCAGCGGTGAGTTTTGCCGAGTGGGCGCCGCAGGCGAGCAATACCTGGCGGGCCGACAGGCGGCCCTGATCGGTGATCAGCGAGACGCCGCGTTCGTGCAGGTGTCCGCCCTGCACCTGTTGCTTGAGGATTTGCACACCGCTGGCCTTGGCGGCGTGGACCAGTTCGCCGACGACCCGGTAAGGGTCGAGAAAATGCCCTGTGCGCGGAAAGAACAGCCCGCCCTGAATCTGGTCGCTGAGTTGCGGAGCTGTCTCGCGTACGGCCTTGGCTTGCCAGAAGTCGACCGGCACCTGTTGCTGGCGCATGCGTGCCTGTAGTGCTTCGATTGCCTGTTTCGAGTCGGGTCGCTCGAACACCAGCAACGAGCCGTCTTCCTTCAGCAGATCAGTGCGCTCGATGCTCTTCAGCAGGCGCTGCCAGGCGCCAAGGCTGCTTTCGTTGAGCGCGCGTATGCCGGCCACGGTGCGCTGGAAGGCCGCCGGGCGCAGGTTCAGCAACAGGCGCGTGAACCAGGGCAAGGCGCGGGGCATGTATTTCCAGTCCAGGCGCAGTGGGCCCATCGGGTCCATGAGCATGGCGGGCAGGCGCTTGAGGATGGACAGGTCCGCGATGGGAAACACCTGCTCGGTCGCCAGATGCCCGGCGTTGCCAAACGAAGCGCCCCGGCCGGGATCCTGCTGGTCGATGACCACCACCCGCAGGCCCAGGCGTGCCAGCCGCAGGGCGCAGGCGACGCCGATGATTCCGGCGCCGACCACGGCAATGTCGGCATTGTCGTGGGGGTTGTTTGAAGCGACGTGGTTAGACATGGTCCTGGGTTTCCCTCTGGCCATCGAGCAGGCGGCGCAGCTGCAGCGGATTGCTGTGCTTGAGCGCGGCAGGCAACAAGGTGTCCGGGAAGTCCTGGTAGCAGACCGGACGCAGGAAACGCAGGATGGCGGCGGTGCCGACCGAGGTCGTGCGCGGGTCGGAGGTGGCTGGGAAGGGACCGCCGTGGACCATCGCATCGCACACTTCAACGCCCGTCGGCCAGCCGTTGACCAGCAGGCGACCGGCCTTGCGCTCAAGCACGGGCAACAACGCCCTGGCGCTTTCCAGGTCGGCGTCATCCAGGTGCAGGGTGGCGGTCAGTTGACCTTCCAGGTGCTCGGTCACCTGGCGGATTTCGTCATCATCGACACATTGCACGATCAGCGACGCGGCACCGAACATTTCCGCCTGCAACGCTTGGCCTGCGAGAAAGTCCTGCGCCTGGGTGACGAACAGTCGGGCCTGGCACTGGTTCGGGGTTTCACCCCTCAGGCCAGCGGCTACTGCCTGTGCGTGGGCATGCTCAAGCATCGCGCCGACGCCGGCTTCATAGGCGTTGAAGATGCCGGGGGTGAGCATGGTCTGCGCCGGGCTGCGCTGGACAAGCTCGGCAGCCGTGCTGATGAAACGGTCCAGGGCCGGACCTTGACGGGCAATCACCAGGCCCGGGTTGGTGCAGAACTGGCCGGCGCCCTGGGTCAGGGAGGCGACGAAACCCTGCGCCAACGCATCGCCACGCGCCTGCAAAGCGGCGGGGAAGAGGAGTACCGGATTGATCGAGCTCATTTCCGCATACACCGGAATGGGCTCGGGACGCGCCTGCGCCGCCTTGCACAAGGCGATGCCGCCACTGCGCGAACCGGTGAAGCCCACGGCCTTGATGCGCGGATCGCTGACCAGCGCGATCCCCACTTCGCGGCCAGCGCCGAACATCAGTGAAAACACGCCTTCGTGCAGGCCACAATTTTTCACGGCGCGGGTGACCGCGCGGCCCACCAGTTCGCTGGTGCCGGGGTGCGCACCGTGAGCCTTGACGATCACCGGGCAACCGGCGGCCAGGGCCGAAGCGGTGTCACCGCCGGCGACGGAGAAGGCCAGTGGAAAGTTGCTGGCGCCGAACACGGCCACCGGCCCCAGCGGCAGCTGGCGCTGACGCAGGTCCGGACGTGGCAGGGGTTGTCGTTCCGGCAGCGCATTGTCGACCCGTACATCCAGCCATTCACCGGCTCGCACGGTGCGGGCAAAGGTGCGCAGTTGCTGGCAGGTGCGGCCACGTTCACCCTGGATGCGCGGGCGCGGCAGGCCTGTCTCGGCGACAGCGCGTTCGATCAGCTCATCGCCAAGGGCTTCGATCTCATCGGCAATGGCTTCGAGGAAATGGGCGCGTGCCGCCAGTGGCGTCTCGCGATAGCTGTCGAAGGCTGCCCACGCCAGCGCACAGGCCTGTTCGACATGCTCGGCGGTGCCGCCGGGGTAGGCCGGCTCAAGCGATTTGTCGGTGGCGGGATTGATCGCTCGGATCGCTTCGCGGCTACCGGTAATGGCGTGCTGACCGATCAGCATTTGGCCTGTCAGAGTCATGGCGTGCTCCTGGAAAAGTAAGCCTGGAAAAAGAGGGGTGGCCCAACTGCAAAACAGGACTGTTCCACAGTAGGCTCGAAGAAAGGCGGCGCGCATCAGCGCGCCGCTGTACAGGGTGAAGTCAGGCGACGTTCTGCTCTGCCGACCAGGTCTTGTACCACTGGCGGAACAGCGCGTACTGGTTCTCGGCGTAGCGACGCTGGGCATCGCTGAGGGCATCGGTCTCGTTGAAGTGCAGGGCGTATTCCTTGTCGCCATTGAGCACCATCAGGTGCTTGTAATAGAGCACCAGGTCGCAGCCTTCGTCGAAGGACGACAGGACGGCCAGTGCCGACTCCAACTCTCTGGCCTGGCGGCGAGCCTTGGCGTCGCCTTTGGCTGCCTGTTTGCTCAGGGCTACCAGTTGCAGCACTTCGCGCGGCAGGGCGTTGCCGATGCCGGTAATGGCGCCCGTGGCGTTGCAGTTGACGAAGCCATGGACCACTTGCGTATCGACACCGACCATCAGGGTCACGTCATCGTCCTTGGACGTGATGTGCTCGGCGGCGTAGCGCAGGTCGGCGCCACCTCCGAACTCCTTGAAGCCAATCAGGTTCGGGTGCTCGCGACGCAGTTCGAAGAACAGCTCCGCACGGGTGGCGAAGCCATAGTAAGGGCTGTTGTAGATCACCGACGGCAGCTTCGGAGCGGCCTTCAGGATGGCGGCAAAGTGGGCTTTTTGCGCCGCTGGAGAGGCACCGCGGGAGAGGACGCGCGGGATCACCATCAAGCCATGGGCACCGACTTTGGCCGCATGGGCCGCGTGGGAGATTGCCTCGCGGCTGTTCACGGCACCGGTGCCGACGATGGTCGCAATGCCAGCGGCGACCAGACGCGCCACGCCTTCCTGGCGCTCGGCTTCGGTCAGCAGCGGCCAGTCACCCATGGAGCCGCAATACACGACAGCACTCATGCCGATGTCGATCAGTTCGCGACCCTTGGCCACCAGCGCGTCGAAGTCCGGCTTGCGCTCGGCGGTGCAGGGGGTCATCAGTGCAGGAATGCAGCCAGTGAAAATGTTATCGCTCATTGTTGTAACTCCTTGAAGCGTTCATTCAGATCTATTGAGGGTGTAGT
>JAPLSD010000030.1 GCA_026398835.1 Pseudomonas sp. | reverse complement strand
GCCACTTCGCTGTAATCGCGCAATGTCACGCCATCCTGTTCGAGGATTGCACGCAGTTGCGCATCGACTTTGCTCAGCGCCACAAACAGTGTCGCTTGCTGCTGCCCGATCAACGCAAAGGAAACGAACACCGGATTGAACGACACGTCAGCGCCACGCAGGTTGAACAACCAGGCGATGTCATCGAGGGTCGCGATAAAGTGCCAATCGGCGCCACGTTCTTTCAGTCTCTCGCGCAGTTTGGCGAGCTTTTCGCCACGGCTTACAGTGGCCTGAGGCGGCAAGTGTTGATAGATCGGCTGATTCGGCAGCGCTGGACGGTCTTGCCAGACTTCGTTCAAGACATCGATATCGGTACGCAACCGAGCGCCACGTTCCTGGAGTTTGCTACCCAGAGTACGAGCCGAAGCCACGGCCATGACCGCGCCATCGACGGCCACCACACCGCCTTCGGGTGTTTGCTCAGCGAGCCAGTCCAGCGGACCTGGTTGCCCAGGCTGGAGTTTCACCAACTCGATGCCGCTGCCCTTGAGTTCCTTGGTCGCCTGCTCCCAATAACGGCTGTCAGCCCAGACACCGGCGAAGTCCGGGGTCACGATCAGTGTGCCGACCGAGCCATGAAAACCCGACAACCATTGCCGTCCCTGCCAATAGCCCGGCAGGTATTCCGACAGATGCGGATCGGCCGACGGCACCAGCAGGGCATGTATGCCCTCCTGGCTCATCAGCTCGCGTGTTTGCGCCAGGCGCTGGGGAACCACTCCATGGGTCAAAGTCTGCGTGCTCATTGTGTCTCCTGCTAATCACTCATCATTGTTATTGGGTGCTGATGCGGATCAGCCCTTATGGCTGGGCAACGGCCCAGAATGCCGGTGCACTGGCCGATGAAGCTTTAATCAATTGTGCGGCTTGATCGATATCCTGCTCAGTGGTGAATCGCCCGAGACTCAGACGGATCGTGCGACTCGCAGCCCGCGCATCATGCCCCAGGGCCAGCAGCACATGAGACGGTGCATTACTCGCCGAGTTGCAGGCCGAGGTCGCCGAAAAAGCAATCGAAGCACTCAACGCCGCCGGGTTGAACTCGCCCTCGTTGAACGTGAGGCTCAAGGTATGGGGAATGCGCTGGGTCGCGCTGCCGTTCAAGTGCACACCGGGAATACTGAAGAGCTGCTCAAGCAAACGCTCACGCAAACGCACGATGGTTGCAGCCTCTTCGTCGAAAAACTCTGCCGCCAGGGCAAACGCTGCGCCCATGGCCGCGATCTGATGAGTCGCCAGGGTCCCGGAACGCAAACCGCCTTCGTGCCCGCCACCATGAATCTGCGCCTGCAAACGTTGCTGCGCACGGGGGCCGACGTACAACGCACCGATGCCCTTGGGACCGTAGATTTTGTGTGCGGAGAACGACATCAAATCCACTGGCCATTCGGCCAGATTGATCAACACTTTGCCAGCGCCTTGCGCGGCATCGACGTGAAACAACGCGCCTCGCTCGCGCACCACCTGGCCGATAGCCGGGATGTCGTTAACGGTACCCAGTTCGTTATTGACCAGCATCAGCGACACCAGAAAGGTGTCCTCGCGAAGCGCTTCGCTGACTGCTTGCGCGGTGATCAGACCTTCGGCATCCGGCACCAGATAGGTCACGGCGACGCCGGCATCCTGCAACTGCCTGGCCGTGTCGAGAATTGCCTTGTGTTCGATTTGACTGGTGATGATATGCCCATCCGCAACACCACGGGCCTGGGCGACGCCTTTGAGAGCGAGGTTGTTTGATTCAGTGGCACCCGAGGTCCAGACGATCTGCGAAGGCTCGGCGCCGACCAGCTCGGCCACCTGTCGGCGAGCGTGCTCAACCGTTTGTCGGGCCTGCTGGCCAAAAGCATGGGAGCTGGAGGCCGGGTTGCCGAAGTTACCACTGAACCCCAGACAGTCGACCATGACCTGAATGACCCGCTCATCCACCGGCGTGGTGGCGGCGTAGTCGAAATACAAAGGACGTTTATTCATAAAAAACTCGCAGAGCTGGTTCCGGGATCAGGTGTGCTCGGTGGTGAAAACGTCGACAGGCGCCACTCCGGGAGTGGCGCAAAACAGGTGGACGTTAGCAATACCTGATCGGATGCAGTTAAAGAAGGACAACTTCATTTAAAAGTGCGTAGGAACGCTCCTGAAGTTGAGCTTAACAGGCATCGGGCGCCGGTTTGAAGCCGAAGTCAGCTAAAGCTTTCGTGCAGCATCGGGTACAGGGAGGCCACCAACAGCAGCGCCATGCCCCAATTGAACACTCGCAGCCAGCGCCGATCACGCAGGACATTGCGCAACAGGCTGCCGCAGGCCACCCAGACGCTGACACTCGGCAGGTTGATCACTGCGAAGACTGCGGCAATGACAATCACATTGGTGAAATAACCCTGCAACGGCGTGTAGGTGCTGATAGCACCGATCGCCATGATCCAGGCCTTGGGATTGACCCATTGAAATGCCGCCGCGCCCCAGTAGCTGATGGGTTTGGCGTGACCTTGTTCGGTCTCGGAGACTGGACCGGAATGCGCGATTTTCCACGCCAGGTACAACAGATAGGCCGCACCGACATAACGCAGCACCGTGTAAAGCAGCGGATAGGTTTGAAACACCGCACCCAGGCCAAACCCGACGGCGAGCACAAGAATGAAGAAACCGCAGGTGATGCCGAGCATGTGGGGGATGGAGCGGTTGAAACCGAAATTGACGCCCGAGGCCAGCAGCATGGTGTTGTTGGGGCCGGGGGTGATCGAGGTGACGAGGGCAAACAGGGCAAAGCCCAACAGTAAATCCAGCGAGAGGGTCATGGGCGCATTCCATTAGGGTCAGTCAGATGTTGACCCTATCGCAGCGCCTTGGCGAAACCCACGGACAGTTGCGCAAAACTTCGAGCAGTACAGTCCATTCAGCTTGGGCGCCCATGGAGGGGCACGCCGCGCCCGGCGTTCATTTCGCCATGAGTATCGAAGCCAAAAGATTTCTGTGGCTGGCCGAGCAACTCGGCTTTTTTCATTTGGTATTCATCAAAAGACAACCCGCGGCGGTTCAACGCCTCCAGCGCCAGTTCCTTGCTTTCTTCTGCCGTATACGGCCGCAATTCGGGGGAATAGTGGCTCGCACATCCGGCAAGAACCGAGGCGGCAAGCAGTAAAGAAGTGGCGAGAAAACGATTCATGGGAGGTTCCTGACAAGCTGGAGTTAGGCAATGAACACAGGCTACTCCCACGCCTTGGCCGACAAAAATCAACGCTCTCAATAGTCGCTATCGACTTGAGCGACAGCCGCTCAGGCCTCCTTATATCTCTAATAGATCTATAAATAGTTATTTACAGTCTTTTACGGAATAAAAAAGAGCCTTTATAACGAGCTTTGGCGCTGCCCCACACAATTTGCTGAAAATCGCTTAAGGATCTGTCATGGATGTTTTCTGGTTTCTCCCCACTCACGGCGACGGCCATTACCTGGGCACCACTCAGGGCGCGCGCCCGGTCACGCTCAATTATTTGAAGCAAGTGGCTCAGGCCGCGGACAACCTCGGCTATCACGGAGTGTTGATTCCCACCGGGCGTTCGTGCGAAGACTCGTGGGTGATCGCCTCGGCGCTGGTGCCATTGACCGAACGCCTGCGTTATCTGGTGGCGATTCGTCCGGGGATCATCTCGCCGACCGTTTCGGCGCGCATGGCCGCGACGCTGGATCGGCTGTCCAATGGCCGCCTGCTGATCAACGTGGTAACCGGTGGCGACCCGGACGAAAACCGTGGCGACGGCAGCTTCCTCGATCACAGCGAACGCTACGAAGTTACTGACGAATTCCTCAAGATCTGGCGTCGGGTGTTGCAAGGCGAGTCGGTGGATTTCGAAGGCAAACACCTGCGCGTGCAGAATGCCAAAGCGCTGTATCCACCGGTGCAGAAGCCTTATCCACCGCTGTATTTCGGTGGTTCTTCCGAGGCCGCCCATGATTTGGCCGCCGAGCAGGTCGATGTCTACCTGACCTGGGGCGAGCCACCGGCCGCAGTGGCCGAGAAGCTGGCGGATGTCCGTGAACGCGCGGCTCGCAAGGGTCGCACCGTGAAGTTCGGGATTCGTCTGCATGTGATCGTCCGTGAAGCCGCCGAAGAGGCCTGGAAAGCCGCCGACAAACTGATCGAACACATCAGCGACGAGACCATCGCCGCGGCGCAGAAATCCTTTTCGCGCTTCGACTCCGAAGGTCAGCGCCGCATGGCCGCGCTGCATGATGGTCGCCGTGACAACCTGGAAATCGCCCCCAACCTTTGGGCCGGGGTCGGTCTGGTGCGTGGCGGTGCCGGTACGGCGCTGGTGGGCGATCCACAACAAGTGGCCGCGCGGATCAAGGAGTACGCAGATCTGGGTATCGAGAGTTTCATTTTCTCTGGCTACCCACACCTGGAAGAGGCGTACCGCTTTGCCGAGTTGGTGTTCCCGCTATTACCGGAACCCTACGCCAGCCTCGCCGGTCGCGGCATCACCAACCTCACCGGGCCGTTTGGCGAAATGATCGCCAATGATCTCCTCCCGGCTCACGCCAAAGCCTGACCCGCGAAGACATACGGATGGGTGATAAAAATATCT
>JAPLSD010000433.1 GCA_026398835.1 Pseudomonas sp. | reverse complement strand
GCAATTACCAGCAACCCGCAGGCAATCCACAAGGTGCTCCAACCGACGACTTGCACGCTGTGAATGATCGCTTGCTCGAGCGGTTCATGGGCGATGCGCAACAGGTCGTCGATATCCGAGGACAACACCGATAGCGCCACACACAACACAATCAGAAACTTCGCAAAGGCCTTGAGCAGCTCGATCAGCGCGGTGCTGGAAAACATCCGCTTGAGCCCGCTGGCCGGGTTCATCCGGCTGAATTTCGGGGCCAGGCTACTGCCCGCGAACAACCACCCTCCCAGGGATATCGGCCCCAGAACTGCCGCGATCAACAGGACGGTCAGAATCGGCTGGACCGCCATCAGCGCAATCTTCCCGGAGTGCAGCAAATACTGAATCATGGAACCGTTATTCAGCAGCACGTCGCGAGGCAGGGAGAAATTCAGGCGCATGATTTCCAGCAGGTCCTGCGCCAGGTTGGCGCCGTAGATCAGCAGTCCACCGGACCCGGCCAACATCACCACCAAGGTGTTGAGCTCTTTGGAGCGGGCCACCTCGCCCTTTTCCCGAGAGTCCTGCTTGCGCTTTTCCGTGGGGTCTTCTGTTTTGTCCTGACCGCTTTCGCTCTCTGCCATGGCTCAGCGCGCCTGTGCCAGTTCGCGTAAAAACTGCAAGGCTTCGGTGGCCAGCGGCTGATACTGATTGAGAATGTCCGCCATGCCGATCCAGAAAATCACCATGCCCAGTACCAGGATCAGCGGAAAGCCAACGGAGAAGATGTTCAGCTGCGGCGCCGCCCGAGTCATGATGCCAAAGGCGATGTTCACCACCAGCAACGCCGTGATCGCTGGCAGCACCAAGAGCATGGCCGCGCCAAATACCCAACCGAGCTTGCCCGCCAACTCCCAGAAGTGATTGACCAGCATCGCACTGCCCACCGGCAAGGTCGTGAAGCTTTCAGTCAGGACTTCAAATACCACCAGATGGCCGTTCATCGCCAGAAACAGCAGCGTCACCAGCATTGTCAAAAATTGCCCGATCACCGCTGCCGACACGCCGTTAGTGGGGTCGACCATGGACGCGAAGCCCATGCCCATCTGGATCGAGATGATTTGACCGGCCACGACAAAGGCCTGGAAAAACAGCTGCAAGGAGAACCCCAACAGCGCACCGATAATGATCTGCTCAGCGATCAGCATCAGCGCACTAAGGTCCAGCGCATGCACCTGCGGCATCGGTGGCAAACCCGGCACGACTGCCACGGTGATCGCCAGGGCGAAATACAGACGAACCCGCCTGGGCACCAGTGTCGTGCCGAAGATCGGCATGGTCGTCAGTACTGCTGCGATACGAAACATCGGCAACATGAAGGTCGCCACCCAGGTGCTGATCTGCGTGTCCGTCAGCGCAAGCATCGACATGATTTAGCCAATCAACTGCGGAATACTGCCGTACAGCCGCAGGATGTATTCCATAAAGGTTTGCACCAGCCAGGGTCCGGCGACGATCAGTGTGATCAACATCACCAACAGACGCGGCAGGAAGCTCAGTGTCTGTTCGTTGATCTGGGTCGCGGCCTGGAACATCGCCACCAGCAATCCCACCAACAGACTCGGAATAACCAACACCGCGACCATCATCGTGGTCAGCCACAACGCGTCACGGAACAGATCTACGGCAACTTCAGGAGTCATAACGCGCCACCCGCCAACAAGGTTTCAAACACCACCAAAACTGCTCGCCAGCGTGCCGACAATCAACGCCCAACCGTCCACCAGCACGAACAACATGATTTTGAACGGCAAGGAAATGATCAGCGGCGAGAGCATCATCATG
The DNA here is from genome assembly GCA_026398835.1 of Pseudomonas sp. GTDB lineage: Bacteria > Pseudomonadota > Gammaproteobacteria > Pseudomonadales > Pseudomonadaceae > Aquipseudomonas. The sequence goes on along the minus strand of JAPLSD010000433.1, from coordinate 387 downwards.
CCCATGGCCATCAGCACACTGGCCACGACCAGGTCGATGATCAGGAACGGGATGAAGATCATGAAACCGATCTGGAACGCGGTTTTCAGCTCGGAAATGACGAAGGCCGGGACCAGAATGGTCAAGGGTGCCTGATCCGGAGTGGCGATGTCGGTGCGCTTGGACAAGCGCATGAACAGCTCCAGATCGCTGCTGCGGGTCTGCGCCAGCATGAAGTCCTTGATCGGCACTTGCGCCTTGATCACGGCGTCCTGGGCCGTGAGTTTTTCGGCCAGATAAGGCTGCAAGGCGTCCTGATTCACCCGATCGAACACCGGCGCCATGATGAACATGGTCAGAAACAGCGCCATGCCGGTGAGGATCTGGTTCGACGGCGTCTGCTGCAGG
>JAPLSD010000159.1 GCA_026398835.1 Pseudomonas sp. | reverse complement strand
GCCGCTTTTTTGCTCTGCAAGACCTTTGAGTTGCTTCTTGTTGAGCGCAGCGAAGATCCCCCCAGGACGGTAATCGCACTGGATGTCGTACTGCTTGATCCGCTGGCGAATGATATCCGCGCCCTCGAAGATCATGCTCCCCAGTACTTCTGCGGTCTTGTCGCCGTAGCGCTGTTCGATGACATCGACATCACGACTATACGAATTGACCAGTTGACCGCCGTTGCGACCGCTGGCGCCGAAGCCCACTTTGGCGGCTTCCAGTACTGTCACGCTGTAGCCCGCTTCAGTAAGGAACAGCGCCGATGACAAGCCGGTGTACCCTGCGCCGATCACGCAGACATCACACTCGACCAGCTGGTCAAGGACGGGGAAATCGCCCACGTTGTTCCGGGTCGCAGCGTAGTAGCTATTTACATGTGTTTGCATCATTGAATTCCCCGGCGGCCGCCTGCTGACGCCTGCGACCGCCGTTGTAAAGAGATTAAAGCTTGATCCAGGTCGCTTTGAGTTCGGTGTATTTATCGAACGCATGCAACGACTTGTCGCGACCATTACCCGACTGTTTGAAACCGCCAAAGGGCGCGGTCATGTCGCCACCGTCGTACTGATTGACCCAGACACTGCCCGCCCGAAGGCCTCGGGAAAAGGTGTGGGCCTTGCTCAGATCGCTGGTCCAGACGCCAGCGGCCAGACCGAAGATGCTGTCGTTGGCAATCTGCAATGCCTCCTCCACCGTATCGAAGGTGATGACCGACAGCACCGGGCCGAAGATCTCTTCCCGGGCAATCGTCATTGCATTGGTCACGCCATCGAAAATTGCCGGTTCGACGTACAGGCCACCGGTTTCTTCAAGGGTGCGATTGCCGCCGGCGATCAACCGGGCGCCCTGCTCCTTGCCGATTTCGATGTACCTGAGCACGGATTCAAGCTGCCGCGCATCGACGACGGCGCCCACCGTCGTCTGCGGATCCAGCGCATGCCCGGGTTTCCAGGCCTTCAACGCGTCGACCAGCAACGGGATGAACTGATCTCTGATCGAACGCTCGACCAGCAGTCTGGAGCCCGCCGTGCAGACTTCGCCCTGGTTGAAGGCAATGGCACTGGCAGCCGCCTGCGCCGCGGCGTGCAAGTCGGGTGCATCGGCAAACACCACGTTCGGGCTTTTACCGCCGGCCTCCAGCCAGACGCGTTTCATGTTGCTTTGCCCGGAGTAGATCAGCAGTTGCTTGGCAACCGCGGTCGAACCGGTGAATGCCAGTACATCGACATCCTGATGCAGCGCGAGCGCCTTGCCGACCGTGTGACCAAAGCCAGGCAGTACGTTGAAGACCCCCTTGGGAATCCCCGCGTCCAGCGCCAGCTGGGCAATCCGGATCGCCGTGAGCGGCGACTTTTCTGATGGTTTGAGGATAAAGGAGTTACCCGCCGCCAGCGCCGGTGCAAATTTCCAGCTGGCCATGATCAGCGGGAAATTCCACGGCACGATTGCTGCCACCACGCCTGAGGGTTCACGGGTAATGAGCCCCAATTGGTCCGCAGGCGTTGGCGCGACTTCGTCGTAGATCTTGTCGATCGCCTCGGCGCTCCAGCGGATCGCATTCGCGGTCGCCGGTACGTCGATAGCCAGGGAATCGCTGATGGGCTTGCCCATATCCAGCGTTTCCAGCAACGCAAGCTCATCCTGGTGATCCAGGATCAGATCGGCGAATCGAATGAGGATGCGCTTGCGCTCTGCCGGTGCCAGTTTGGCCCAGACGCCCGATTCAAATGCCTGACGCGCGACGATCACCGCTGCATTGGCGTCGGCTTCGTCGGTGCTGGCAACATTCGCCAGAAAGCGACCGTCCACCGGGCTGGTGCATTCAAAGGTGTCGCCGCTGAGTGCCGAGCGGTATTGGCCGTCAATGAATGCACGGCCTTCTAGTGTTAAGGACTGAAAGCGTTGCTCCCAGTCGCTGCGAGTGTTTGCCATGGTTGTGACTCAACGCAGAAAAATAAGTAGTCGTCAGGCTGATGCCATGTAGGAGCAGCCGGTCGACGCTCGATTGCTCGCGATGGGGCCATCCCATCCAACATCGATGGCGAGTGATCCAGCGCTATCGTCGGAACGCCGCCCGGAGCAAGCTCGGCTCCTACAGGTTGTTCGCCTCAGACCGTGTGCAAGTACCAGTTGTACTCAAGGTCTGAAATGGAGTTTTCAAACTCGGCGAGTTCGCTTTCCTTGCACGCCACAAACACATCGATGTACAGCGGATCGATGTAGCGAGCCATGACTTCACTGTCGGCCAACTCGCGCAAGGCATCGCGCAGGTTGTTCGGCAGGCTTTGTTCGTTCTGCTCGTAGGAGTTGCCTTCGACCGGAGCGCCAGGTTCGATCTGGTTGGTCAGACCGTGGTGAATACCGGCCAATACCGACGCCATCAACAGATACGGGTTGGCATCCGCGCCAGCGACCCGATGTTCGATACGTACGGCATCAGACGAGCCGGTCGGTACGCGAACCGCGACGGTACGGTTATCAATCCCCCAGCTCGGCGAGTTCGGCACGTAGAACTGTGCACCGAAACGACGGTACGAGTTGACGTTCGGGCAAAGGAAGGCCATCTGCGCCGGCAGGGTCTCGAGCACACCGCCGATTGCATGACGCAGTGCGGCGTTCTGCTCGGGATCCTCACTGGTGAAGATGTTCTTGCCTTCTTTATCAAGGATCGAGATGTGTACGTGCAGACCGTTACCTGCCTGGCCCGGGTAAGGCTTGGCCATGAAGGTGGTGTCCATCTCATGGTCGTAGGCGATGTTTTTGACCAGACGCTTGAGCAGTACCGCGTAGTCGCAGGCCTTGATCGGGTCGGAGACGTGATGCAGGTTCACTTCGAACTGCGCCGGCGCACTTTCCTTGACGATTGCGTCAGCAGGAATGCCCTGCTCTTTTGCACCTTCGAGGATGTCTTGCAGGCAGTCGACGTATTCGTCCAGATCGTCGATCAGGTACACCTGAGTCGACATCGGACGTTTGCCGGATACCGGCGAGCGTGGCGACTGCGGACGACCGTTCACGTTGTCCTGGTCGATCAGGTAGAACTCCAGCTCGAACGCGGCGCAGATGGTCAGGCCCATGTCGTCGAACTTGCGCACCACATTGGCCAGCACTTCACGTGGGTCGGCGAAGAACGGCTCGCCTTCGAGTTCGTGCATGGTCATCAACAGTTGCGCGGTGGGGCGCTTCTGCCAAGGCTCGATGCTCAGGGTGCCGGGAATCGGGTAGCAGATTCGGTCGGAGTCGCCGATGTCCAGACCCAGGCCGGTGCTTTCCACCGTGGAACCGTTGATGTCCAGAGCGAACAGTGACGCCGGCAGGTTAATGCCTTTCTCGTAAACCTTATGGAGACTGGTGCGCTCGATGCGCTTGCCGCGCACCACACCGTTCATATCCGCAATCAGAAGGTCGACGTACAAAACCTCAGGATATTTCTTAAGGAATGCGTTTGCTTCGTTGAGTTGAACGGTACGCAGAGGGACCGACATGATGCACCTATTAGCTGTTAATTATTATGTTCACTACACTTTCACGAGCCCAGTCAATCCGAAAGCCAAGGTGAAGTCAATAGCGAACACTCGACCTTTCAACGCTATTTTTCTGGCCTCTTTAGGGCACTAGAGTGCCAAACAAGCCTTGGAGCGAGCGAAAATCCTGAACGTCGGACGTACGGCGTTTAGAATTTTTTACATGGCAGTTGTTAATTAAAATCAACAAGGCTAAGCTCTGAAAAAGCTCGTTCAAGTGTGTTATTCGAGGTGATAAAAATGGCAATCAAGCCATTGGTCGGCGTTACTGCGTGCGTTAAAGATGTTGGGCTGCACCCCTACCATATGAGCGGAGACAAGTACTTGCGTGCTGTCAGCGTTGCCGCACAGGGGCTCCCCGTCATCATTCCTTCCCTGGCTGAACTGACCGATATAGACGGGCTGCTCGAGCATCTGGACGGTCTGTTGTTTACCGGATCGCCCTCCAATGTGGAGCCGTTCCACTATCAAGGCACCGCGAGCGAAGCGGGCACTGCCCACGACCCTCAGCGTGACAGCACTACCCT
>JAPLSD010000594.1 GCA_026398835.1 Pseudomonas sp. | reverse complement strand
CGGATCAACTGCAAATAGACTTCGGTCTTGCCGCTGCCGGTGACCCCGGCCAGCAGAAACGCATGGAAGCTGTCGAAGCCTGCGCGAATCGCCTCATAGGCGGCGCGCTGCTCCGGGTTGAGCGGTAACTCCGGTTGCGCCAGCCAGTGTTCATGGCGTTCGCCGGGCGCGTGTTTACGGACTTCCACCTGCACCAGGTCTTTGGCCAGCAGCAGGTCGAGGCTGTCTTTGCTTAGCATCAGTTTGCTGAGCAACTGATGGGCCACGCCGTGAGGGTGCTGCGCCAGTGTCGCAAAGGCCTCGCGCTGGCGTGGCGCCCGGCTGATGCGCGGATCGTCGAGGCGTGCGCCTGGGGTGATCGACCAGAAGCGTTCCTGGCGAGCTTCAGCCAGTTCACCCTGGCGCAACAACACGGGCAGCGCCCAGCTCAGGGTGTCGCCCAGGCTGTGTTGGTAATACTGGGACGTCCACAGGCACAGCTTGAACAGCGCCGGTGGCAAGGGCGGTGTGGCGTCGAGCAGTGCCAAAGCTGGCTTGAGCTTTTCTGCCGGGACTTCGCTGTGGCTGGTGACCTCAACCAGAATGCCGATCATCTCGCGACGACCGAAGGGCACGCGCAGGCGCATGCCCGGATGCAGATGAGCACGCAGGACACCCGCAGGGGCGCGGTAGTCGAACAGGCGGCGCAGCGGCGAGGGCAGAGCGAGGCGCAGAATGGCGTCGGGCACGCGGGGATTTCTCGGTAAGCGGGCGGTGAAGAAGGCCCGGAGCCTAGCAGACGGTAGGTGTAGTGTCCTGCATTAGGAAAGCGTTCAAGAGTTGACGAGTGTATTTTAAGGTCAGGCAAGGCGCCGCGACGAGCCATAGCGCGCTATGGGGAGGAGCGGCAACGCCGCATGACCGGAACGCCGGACCGGTTAAAAGAAGCCGTTAAAATTGAACAGTCTTTTCTGATGGAGGACACCCTGGACAGCTTGCGCGATTACAAAGGTCTGGTAGAATCCGCGGCCTAATTACGTGCGGTATTCAACAATAGTGTTGAGTGGCGGCACGCTAGCCTGAGGAATACACCATGAAAGCCGATATCCATCCAGCATACGAAACCATCGAAGTAACTTGCAGCTGCGGCAACAAGTTCGAAACTCGTTCGAACCTGTGCAAGCCACTGGGTACTGACGTATGCAACGAGTGCCACCCGTTCTACACCGGTAAGCAGAAGACTCTGGATACTGGCGGTCGTGTACAGCGCTTCGCAGACCGTTTCGGTGCTTTCGGCAAAGCCAAAGCTCCTGCTGCTGCAGAGTAAGGCTGAAAAGCCCGATGGGCTTTTCCCTGCTGTTAAAAAAGGCGTCCCTTGTGGGCGCCTTTTTTGTGTCCGCGATTTGGCTCTCCGGCGCCCAGGCCTTTTGCCCGGCACCGACCGGATTGACGACCGTCGAGGTCCGGCGCGTGGTCGACGGCGACACTATTCGTCTAAGCGATGGCCGCAGCGTGCGCATGATCGGTTTGAATACCCCGGAGCTGGGCAAAAAAGGCCGATCGGATGAACCTTTCGCCGTGGCAGCCAGCAAGCGTTTGCAGGCACTGGTGAGCGAAAGTGACGGTCGGGTTGGCTTGCTTCTGGGGCAGGAGAGCAAGGACCGCTATGGCCGTACGTTGGCCCATGTGTATGGCGCCAGCAGAGCGCAGCGCACGCCAGGCGGGTCTCGGGCTCTGGCGGCAATCGCCTGTACTGAAAGCGGATCAGATCACTGCCCCGGGTTTCGCCGTGCTGAGCGGTCGTGTAAGCAATGTTCAGCGCAATCGTGGCGGGTTGTGGGTCGAGTTGCAGGATTCGGTTGTACTGCGCATTGCACCCAATGTGCTCGGTCAATTCGATGTTTCGATGCTGGAGCAGCTCAAAGGTCAGCAAGTCGAGGCGCGCGGCTGGGTCCTCGACCGTTCCCGGCGTGGCGAGCTGAAATCCGCTCAGGCGCGGTGGTTGCTGCCATTGACCGATCCGGCGATGCTTCAACTGACGCAATAAGAAAAATTGTAGACATTTTTTCTAGTGTTTGTGAACAGTTATTCCCTTGTGTTTCGTGGCTCTTGGCCCAAAGTCTTAGAGTAGGGCCCTTGACACCAGTGACTGGTCAGTCTTGTAGGGACTTTACGACACGAGTATCCTCGGCGGTCCGTCTGTCCCACAGTAAAAAAGCGGAATGCCCACATGTCTGATTTGAAAACTGCCGCTCTCGAATATCATGCCCATCCTCGTCCAGGGAAGCTGAGTGTCGAGCTCACCAAAGCCACCGCTACCGCCCGCGACCTGTCGCTGGCCTACAGCCCCGGTGTAGCCGAGCCAGTCCGCGAAATCGCCCGCGACCCTGAACTCGCCTACAAGTACACCGGCAAGGGCAATCTGGTTGCAGTCATTTCTGATGGCACCGCGATTCTCGGTCTGGGTAACCTGGGTCCATTGGCTTCCAAGCCCGTCATGGAAGGCAAAGGCGTACTGTTCAAGCGCTTCGCCGGCATCGACGTGTTCGACATCGAAGTCGACTCCGAAAGCCCGCAAGCCTTCATCGACACCGTCAAGCGCATCTCCATCACCTTCGGTGGCATCAACCTGGAAGACATCAAGGCACCAGAGTGCTTTGAAATCGAACGTGCTCTGATCGAGCAGTGCGACATTCCGGTATTCCACGATGACCAGCACGGCACCGCGATTGTTACTGCGGCCGGCATGATCAACGCCCTGGAAATCGCTGGCAAAACCCTGCCTGAGGCGAAGATCGTCTGCCTGGGTGCCGGTGCTGCCGCTATCTCCTGCATGAAATTGCTGGTGAGCATGGGCGCCAATATCGAAAACATTTTCATGGTTGACCGTACCGGTGTGATCCACTCCGGCCGCGATGACCTGAACCAGTACAAAGCAGTGTTCGCTCACGCTACCGACAAGCGCACCTTGTCCGACGCGCTGAAAGACGCTGACGTGTTCGTCGGCCTGTCCGGCCCGAACCTGCTGAGCGCAGAAAACCTGTTGCTGATGGCGGCCAACCCGATCGTCTTCGCGTGCTCGAACCCGGATCCGGAAATCTCCCCGGAACTGGCTCACGCTACCCGTAATGACGTGATCATGGCCACCGGCCGTTCGGACTACCCGAACCAGGTCAACAACGTACTGGGCTTCCCGTTCATCTTCCGCGGTGCCCTGGACGTTCGCGCCAAGCGCATCAACGAAGAAATGAAAGTAGCTGCCGCCAACGCCCTGCGCGAACTGGCCAAGCTGCCGGTACCTCAGGAAGTGTGCGACGCCTACGGCGGCATCAAACTGGAATTCGGTCGTGAGTACATCATTCCGAAACCAATGGATGCACGTCTGATCACCGTGATCTCCGATGCCGTGGCCAAGGCCGCGATCGAGACCGGCGTTGCTACCCTGCCGTATCCAAAGAACTACCCGCTCAAAAGCGTGGATGACGTCTTCAACGGCTAAGCCGTAGTAGCGTCAAACAAAAAAAAGCCCCGGCTCGGATGAGTCGGGGCTTTTTTTCGTTTGAACAGTGGTGATTTATGATCGCTCCCACGCTCCGCGTGGTAACGCAGCCCGTGACGCTCTGCGTCACTGCCGAAGCGATTGCTGCGCGTCCAGTGAGGCATTCCCACGCGGAGCGTGGGAATGATCAGGGGAATCCTCAGAACAAATCGATCGGCGCTGCTTCATCCGCTGGCAGCGGGCTGCCTGGTACGTTGCCGTTACCCAGTTCGTTGACTGAAGGTGGGGTGTCTTCGCTCTTGAACAGCTCGAAGTAGGCGTTCGGCGTGCCTGGTGTGGCTGCACGGCCGCTGACCGGGTCGACCCGCAGGCTGAGGATGCCTTCCGGCTCGTTCTGGGTGTGAGCCGGTTTGCCCTTGAGAGCGGCGCCCATGTAATTCATCCAGATCGGCAGCGCGACGGTACCGCCAAACTCGCGGCGGCCAAGGCTTTCCGGCTGATCGAAACCGGTCCAGACCGTAGTCACGTAATCGGCGTTGTAGCCGGAGAACCAGGCATCCTTCGATTCGTTGGTGGTCCCGGTCTTGCCAGCCAGATCGCTACGTCCAAGTGCCAGGGCGCGACGCCCGGTGCCGAGCTTGATCACGTCTTCCAGCATGCTGTTGAGGATATAGGTGGTGCGGCCGTCGATGATGCGTTCAGCTACCGCCGGCGCTTGTACAGTCGTCTGCGCCGCGAGTGCTTCGCCGGTCGTCGAGTTGACCGTAAAAGTGTTGGCTGCCGGAACTGCAATTGCGTTGCTGGCAGTGTTGCCGGCGGGGACGCTGGGTGGGTTGGCAGTAAACAGGTTGTCACCATTGCGGCTATCGATCTTGTCGATGATATACGGGGCGATCTTGTAACCGCCGTTGGCAAAGGTGCTCCAGCCGGTAGCGATTTCCATTGGGGTCAGGGTAGCGGTGCCCAAGGCCAAGGACAGGTTGCGCGGCAGGTCCTGCTTGTTGAAGCCGAACTTGCTGATGTAATCGATGGTGCGATCGACACCGAGGGCCTGCAGTAGACGGATCGAGACCAGGTTACGCGACTTGTACAAGGCTTCGCGCATACGGATTGGGCCGAGGAAGGTGTTGGTGTCGTTCTTCGGACGCCAGACCTTGTCCAGGTACTCATCGACGAACACGATCGGCGCGTCATTCACCAGGGTCGCCGGGGTGTAACCGTTGTCCAGCGCGGCGCTATAGATGAATGGCTTGAAGCTCGAGCCCGGCTGGCGTTTGGCCTGCAGCGCGCGGTTGTAGTTGCTCTGCTCGAAAGCGAAGCCACCAACCAGTGAGCGAATGGCGCCATTGGTCGGATCAAGCGAGACCAGTGCTCCCTGTGCAGCCGGGATCTGGCTGAACTTCAGCGAGTTGTCCGCCTGGCGTTGCACACGGATCAGGTCGCCGACCTGGGCAACATCCGATGGCTGCTTAGGATTGGCGCCCACGCTGTTGGTGTTAAGGAACGGCCGGGCCCATTTCATGCTGTCCCAGCTGACATGTTCTTCGCTGGTGCGGGTCAGAACCTGCAAACCGTTCTTGTCGATCTGAGTGACGATAGCCGGCTCAAGCCCGCTGATCGGACGCTGCTTGGTCAGTTCCAGAACCCAGGCTTCATGGGTCTTGCCCGGCAGGCGAGATTCCGGTCCGCGGTAGCCATGGCGCTGATCGTAGGTGATCAGGCCTTCCTGGATGGCGGTGTTGGCCATTTCCTGCAGGTTGCTCGGTACCGTGGTGGTGACGCGGAAGCCTTC
>JAPLSD010000054.1 GCA_026398835.1 Pseudomonas sp. | reverse complement strand
GCTTACGCCTATGACGCTGACGGCATTGGCGGCATGTCCCAGCCCCAGCGCTTTGTCGACTACAATTACGCATCTGTGAACGGCAGCATCGAAAATCATTGAATCCTCCACGACTATCAAAAAATCTTCAGTTCTTCGAGTGTCGTCACACTGAAGTCAGCCCAACGATTTGTGCGTAGAAGCTAACGCGTGGCAATTCCAACGTCAGAAGTTGAAAAAATGTTATCCCCTTTAACAGGGGGAAAATTTTCTATTTTAATTGCTGGGAAGATGAGTTCTGGTAGGATCTACCGCTATATCACAAGGAAGCGGTATTTATGACCGATCAGGCTCTAAATCTGACAGATGTCAAAATCCTTACAGCCTTGCAACAGGACGGCAGGATCACCAACCAGACCTTGGCCGACCATATCGGCATGTCCGCTTCGCCCTGCTGGCGCAGGGTGCGGCAGCTGGAAGAACATCGCTATATTCAGGGTTACAGGGCGGTGCTGGACCGACGCAGGATCGGGTTGGGGGTTATGGTGTTCATACGGGTCAGCATCGACCATCACAGCGAAGCCGAGGCGAAGAAGTTCGAGCAGGAAGTGATGCAGCTGGAGGATGTGGTGGCGTGCTACAGCATCGGTGGCGACGCCGACTTCCTGTTGCAGGTAGTGGCGCGCGATCTTGACTCGTTTGCCGACTTTGCGATGTCGGTGGTCCGGCAGTTGCCCGGCATCAAGGAGATGCAGAGCATGTTCGTGCTCAAGGAGATCAAGCCTTTCGTGTCGTTCCCGGTCAAGCGCTCCAAAGAAGCCTGAGGACACCTTTCAAAACGTCAGTTAGTGACGCACCGATGCGGGTCGTAGCCGACGATTTTGAATTTGTAGTCGTAGATTGAGAGGATCATGGCGCTGAGCAGTTGGGTGGCTTTTTACTGATACGACTCATGGTGTTCCACTCCTGTGGGTAGCGATTCAAAGGGTGTTGCAGGTGATTCAGCGATCCCAGGGCGCGGTGCGCGAAGGGGCGAGTTTGTAGCGCTGGATCGCGTCGGCGAGTACGCTGGGGTCGAGGCCGTCGTGGTCCACCAGACTTTTTAAACTGGCAATGACAATGCTGTGCTGATCCACCTCAAAGAATGCCCTGAGGTTTTGTCGATTATCGCTGCGGCCAAAACCGTCGGTGCCCAGGGTGGTGTAGGGCGCTTCGAGGTACTGGGCGATCAGTTGGGGCCAGGCGCGGATGTAGTCGGTGGCAGCGATGATTGGCCGCGTGCCGCCCAGGTATTTGTCCAGCTGGCTGCTGCGCCGGGCGCTGGCGTCAAGCCGATTGTCCCGCTCGACCTCGCGGGCCTGACGCGCCAGTTCGCTGAAGCTGGTGGCGCTGAAAACCTCGCTGTCGATGCTCCAGTCCCGGGCCAGAATCGTGCTGGCTGCGATCACCTCCCGCAGGATAGATCCTGAGCCCACCAGCCGCAGGCGAATCCGCGACGGCTCGGCGTTGCTGCTCGAATACCGATACAGGCCGCGCAGGATATCGGCATGCTGGGTTTCAGCGATCGACGGCTGGGGGTAGTTTTCGTTCATCACCGCCACGTAGTGGAACTCGTCGCACTGCTCTTCCAGCAGGCGTCGTGCAGCGTGGTCGAGAATCACCGCCAGTTCCCCGGCAAAACACGGATCCCAGGCGCGGCAGTTGGGCACCATCGACGCCATCACCAGGCTGGAACCGTCCTGGTGCTGCAAGCCTTCACCGCCGAGGGTGGTGCGGCCTGCGGTG
>JAPLSD010000764.1 GCA_026398835.1 Pseudomonas sp. | reverse complement strand
TCCAGTTGCAGTTCGCGGTCGATGTGGGTTTCGCGCACCAGTTTCAGAATGTCGCGTTGCAACTCGCGGGCGCGGCGCGGGTCAAGCAGCTGCGCTTCGTAATACTCGTCGGCCAGCAGTTCGAGATTGCGCAGCGGGCCGTAGGTCTCGGCGCGGGTCAACGGCGGCATCAAGTGATCGATAATCACTGCCTGAGTGCGACGCTTGGCCTGGGCGCCCTCACCCGGGTCGTTGACGATAAACGGATAGATGTTCGGCAACGGACCCAGTAGCGCGTCCGGCCAGCAGTTTTCCGAAAGACCAACGCCCTTGCCCGGCAGCCATTCGAGGTTGCCGTGCTTGCCGACGTGAATCACTCCGTGGGCGCCATAGGTTTGCCGCAGCCAGAAGTAGAACGCCAGATAACCGTGCGGCGGCACCAGGTCCGGGTCGTGATAAACCGCACTCGGGTCGACCTGATAACCCCGCGCCGGTTGAATGCCGACAAAGGTCAGACCGAAGCGCAGACCGGCGATCATCATTCGCCCGCTGCGGAACATCGGGTCACTTTCGGGCGTGCCCCAGCGCTCCAGCACCGCGTTGCGATTGGCTTCAGGCAAGGCGTTGAACATCAGGAAATAGTCGTCCAGTGCCAGGCTTTGCTGACACGGTCGCTGGTCGATGGTTTCCAGGTCATTGCTGACGCCGCCGAGCAATTCTTGAATCAGCGCCGTACCGCTTTCAGGCAATTGCGCCGGCAGCGGATAGCCCTCGGCGTGTAGCGCCCGCAGGATATTCAGCGCGGCGGCCGGAGTATCGAGGCCCACACCATTACCGATCCGGCCATCGCGAGTCGGGTAATTGGCCAAAATCAGCGCGATACGCTTTTCGCTGTTCGGCACCCGCGCCAGATCAATCCAGCACCGCGCCAGTTCGGCGACGAAGTCCATACGTTCCGGCTGCGGCCGGTAGCAAACCACGTCGGACTGGCTGCGCTCGCTGCGCCAGGCCAGGTCCTTGAAGCTGATGGGCCGGCTGATGATGCGCCCGTCCAGTTCCGGCAAGGCGATATGCATGGCCAGGTCGCGCGGCCCGAGGCCCTGCTCGCTGGCGCGCCAGCCGGGCTCGTTGTCCTGGGCACAGATCGCCTGGATCACCGGAATATTGCGCCTGAATGGCCGCAGGTGCGGCGTTTCGGGGCTGGATTGGGCAAAACCGGTGGTGTTCAAAATCACCCCAGCCTCGACTTCGTCCAGCAAATCCTCGACCACCGTCAGGCAGCCGGGCTCTTTCAAACTGGCCAGCGCAATCGGCAACGGGTTAAGCCCCGCCGCCTGCAAGCGCTGGCAGAAAACATCAATGAAACCGGTGTTCGCCGCCTGCAAATGCGAGCGGTAGAACAACACCGCCGCCACCGGCTGATCGGCGTGCCAGTCGGCCTGCCAATCGCTGAGTGCGGCATTGCTTTTGTGCGGATGGTAAATCGCCGTGCGCGGCAGGGTTTGTGGTTCGCCCCAAGGGTAATCGCGGCCGAGCCAGCGACTGGCGAGGCACCGATACAAATCCAGTGCATTCGCCAAACCGCCTTGACGCAGGAAGTACCAAAGCCGATCACGGTCTTCGGCGAGCACCGTGCTCAGATCGCTCAGTTCAGGGTCGGGACGGTCATCGCCCGGCACCAGAATCAGCTGCACGCCCTTCTCGGCCAGTTCTACCAGACGCTCGATGCCGTAACGCCAATAGCCGATCCCACCGTGCAGCGAAATCAGGATGACTTTGGCGTGACGCAACACCTCATCGACATACAGGTCGACCGAAGCGTGATTCTGCACCTGCATCGGGTTGGCCAGACGCAGGCTCGGATAGTCGTCCGGCAACTGCTGCGCGGCTTCGGCGAGCAGCGCCAGGCTGGAGTCGCCGCTGCACAGGATCACCAGCTCGGCAGGTGTTTGTCCAAGGTCGGCAATGTTGTCATCCGACACGAAACCGCCGGGCTGGGTCCTGAGCAGGTGCATGGCTTAGACGCTGAGTGCGGCGCGCAATTGCGCTTCGATCAGAGCGGCGTCCAGTGCCTGGCCGATCAGCACCAGGTGCGTTGCACG
>JAPLSD010000551.1 GCA_026398835.1 Pseudomonas sp. | reverse complement strand
ATCGGCGAGTTTCTGCGCGTAATGGGTCTGACCTTCGAGGTCGATCACCGTGCTGCCTGAAGCAGGCGTCAGCGGGTTGGGGAAGGGTTTGGTTTCCAGGCCGAGCTTGTCGACATAGTGGTAAAACGCGGTGGACGACACCGGGAAGCGCATACCGCCCAGCTCGGCGATGATTCCTTCGGCACCTTCAAATGCTTGGGAACGCAGGCGGCCGCCCATTTTCGAGGCTTCGTACACCACGGGTTTCAGGCCCAGCTTCATCAGCTCGTAAGCCGCCACCAGTCCGGCGATGCCGGCACCGACAATCGCCACTTCGGCGCCGTGGTTTTGCGTAGGAATGCTGCCCAGGCCGGCCGGATGCTCGATCCAGTCGTCGAAGGCGAATGGGAAGTCCGGGCCGAAAATAGTGACCGGTTTTTTACCGTCTGCAGGATGGCGATTATTCTTGTTCATGGCTGACCTTGCTGGCGACTCGTGCGGTGTGGTGACCGCTGCTGAGTTTGGAAGTAGAAAAAGACTGCCGCCATTCTAGGGAGTGTAGAGCACGTTAATAAGACGCAAAGTGTCGTCGATATGAATGCTTTTTAGGCAATATGACGAAATTTTTGGGCTAAGTGATTGTTTCGCTTGAAGCGCAGAGCCCCACCGATACTATGAAATGAGCGCCAACCCGTTAAACCGGCTGCCCACGATCAATCTTGCTGCTGAGGATTATCGACGTGGTAGTTTTCTCCACACCATCGACGCTGCCGATTTGATCGAGCAATTGATCGAGCTGTTCCGGCGAATCGGTGCGCAGCCATGCCACGTAATCGAACTCACCACTGACCGCACACAGCTGCTGGACCTGAGCCATGGCACTGAGCCGGCGCAGCACTTCCTTGCCGGAGCGCGGTTGCACGGTGATCCCGACGTACGCCTGCAACCCGCCATCGACCACCCGCTGACCCAGTCGCACACCGTAACCGGTAATCACCCGAGCTTTCTCCAGCCGCGCCAGCCGAGAGGTGACGGTGGTGCGGGCGATGCCCAATTGCCGGGCAAGCATGGCAACGCTTTCGCGGGCATTGATCTGCAGCGCCGCGATCAATTGGCGGTCGATTTCATCAAGAACGGGAGGGCGGGTGTCAGGCAAGGTCTTCTCCGGCGGCATGCATCAATGGGTGAGCATGTTACAGACTTGTTGAATCGCAGAAACACAAAAGCCGCGCAGTGCGCGGCTTTGAGTATGGTGGGCCCAGTAGGACTCGAACCTACGACCAAGGGATTATGAGTCCCCTGCTCTAACCAACTGAGCTATAGGCCCTCAGTAGGCCGCGGATTATAGCGATGGTTTCTCGGCTGTGCTATCCGAAAAATCCGAAACGCTTATACGAAGAAAGCTTGCGGCGAATTCATTGGCCGCAAGAGGCGGGCTGACGATATAGCCCTGGATCTCTTCGCAGCCTTCAGCGGCGAGGAATTCTTGCTGGGCTTGGGTCTCGACGCCCTCGGCAATGATGGTGAATTGCATGCTGCGGCCCAGTGCGATGATTGCGCGGACGATGGCTGCATCGTGGGGGTCCTCAGGCAAGCCACGGACGAAGGATTGGTCAATTTTCAGGAAGTCCAGCGGCAGACGCTTGAGGTAACTTAAGGAAGAGTAACCGGTGCCGAAGTCGTCGATTGCCAGTTGCACGCCCAGGCGTTTGAGCTGATGCAGAACCGCAAGCGCCTCTTCGGCCTGGCTCATGATGAAGTTTTCGGTGATTTCCAGTTGCAGGAAGCCGGGCTTCAGGCGGTAATCCTTGAGCAGCTGTTCGATCCGGCCGAGCAGGTTCGGTTGACGCAATTGAGCTCCGGCCAGGTTGACTGATAGTGGGCCGAAGCTGTCAAAGACTCTATTCCACTCGTACATCTGCTGGCAGGCCTGTTCCAGTACCCAATCACCAATTTGCAGAATCATGCCGTTTTCTTCGGCTAACGGGATGAAGTGCTCGGGAGGTACGTCACCGAAGGTTGGGTGGCGCCAGCGGATCAGGGCTTCAGCGCCGACGATGCGTCGGTCTTTCAGGCTGATTTTTGGTTGGTAATACAGGCACAGCTCATTGCGCTCGATGGCGCGGCGCAGTTCATGTTCCAGCGCTATCCGTTCGCTGGCTTGAGCCGTGAGGTCACGGGTGTAGCTTTCGACCCGGTTGCGGCCCTTGGCTTTGGATCGGTACATGGCTGCGTCGGCATTTTTGACCAGCGTGGCGACGTCGCCGCCGTCCTTGGGGTAGAGGCTGGTACCAATGCTGGCACTGATGAAGAACTCGTGCTCGCCAGCCTGGAAGGGCGCGCCAAAGCAATTGAGGAGTTTGTTGGCGATGTGTTCGGCGTCGCTGGCTTGCTGCAGGCCTGGAAGCAGAATGATGAATTCATCACCACCCAGGCGGGCCACGGTGTCGATGTCACGCAGTTGCTCTTTCAAGCGCACGGCAATCCCCTTGAGCAGCAGGTCGCCTACCGGGTGGCCAAGGCTGTCATTGATATGTTTGAAGCGGTCCAGATCAAGGAACAGCACCGCACCTTGTCCGCCGTTCTCTTGCTGAGTGTTTAGCGCCGTCAGCAACCGACTCTCGAACAAGGTGCGGTTGGGCAGACCGGTCAGCGGGTCGTGGTGGGCCTGGTAGTCGAGGCGCGCCTGGGCGTGTTTCAAGCTGGAGATGTCTGCGAACACCGCAACGAAGTGGGTGATGAATTTGTCCTTGTTACGCACGGCGCTGATGGTCAGCCAGCTGGGGTACAGTTCGCCGTTTTTACGTCGGTTGGAAATCTCGCCCTGCCAATGACCTTCGGCGGTCAGTTGATGCCACATGGCCGCGTAGAAGGCGCTGTCGTGCAAGCCGGAGGCAAGTAGCCTGGGAGTATGGCCCAGAGCTTCGGTTTCGCTGTAGCCGGTGATTTCCGTGAAGGCACGGTTGACCGCACTGATGTGCTGTTGGGTGTCGGTGATCAGAACCCCTTCGGCGGTACTCTCGAACACCGTGGCGGCTTGTTGCAGTTTTTCCTGCATCAGATGGCGCTCGGTGATGTCCCTGACGATGGTCAGCATGCAGTCCTCGCCAGCAATCGGCAGTGGGCGACTGGATAGCTCGCATAGACGGATCTGCCCGTCATTGCGGCGAATATGACAACTGAAGTCGCGTACGAAACCGTCTCGTTGCAGTAGGTTGAGCATCTGTTTGCGTTCGTTCAGGTTGACCCAGATACCCAAATCCAGCGTTGAGCGATCCAGGGACGTTGCACTGTTGAAACCGGTGATGCGGCTAAAACCGTCATTGACCTCAATCAGCAAACCATCGCGCTGGCGGCTCAGCAGGAGGCCATCGGGCGATGCATGGAAGGCTTTGGCGAATTTCTCTTCGGAAGTCTGCAGTTGTTGCTGGGTTTCCTTGAGTTGGCTGATGTCGCGCACCACCACCACCAGCGCGGGGGTGGTGTCGAGGTCGAACGGCTCGGCGGAGATCAATCCGGTAAACAATTGCCCGTTGTTGCGTCGAAAGGGCATTTCCAGATTGCGAATGCTGCCAGCCTGCAGACGCTGCAAAAGGCCGGGACCGACGCCCGGTATTCCCCAGATATTCAGGTTCGTGGCGGTCTGGCCGACGACTTCCTCGGCGCTCAGGCCGATCTGTTCCTCAAAGGCTTCGTTGACCTCCAGCAAGCAGCCGTCGGACAGCCGTGCGATCACCAGAATGTCCGGACATTGCTGGAATACCGACGCGAACTTTTGTTCCGATAGACGCAAGGCTTCTTCTGTTCTCTTGGCTTCACTGATATCGATCATCAAGCCGCGCAAGACGGGCTCATGGCCGTGCTCAATCAGGCTGACGATATCGCGAACCCACAGGCAGCGGCCGTCGGCGGTGATGACGCGATAGTCGAGGCTGTGATCGCGGCCGGCCATTACTTCCTGGTCGCAATAGGTCTGGGCACGAGTCAGGTCGGCGGGATGAATAATATTGCGCCAGAAGCCTGGAATCAGCCAATGAGACAGGGGATAGCCAAGCAGGTCCTCGGCATGGGGTGACACATAGCTATACGTGAAGTCGCTTATGTGGGCTTCCCAGGCGATGGCGGAAAGGCTTTCTACCAGTCCACGGTAATGGTATTCGCTGCTGCGCAGTTCCTGTTCCAGCGCGACCCTGCGTGAGATCTCTGAGCTGAGTCGACGATTGATGCGGATCACAATCGCCAGCACGGCAAACAGCAGCAGCACACCGGGCAGGCCAAAAAGCACTAGATCAGCCCAGAAGGTGCGGTGGTCGAGGACATTGCCCACCCAATGCTCCTGGATGGCACTGATTTCTTCCGGGCTCAGATCGGCCAGGACTTTATCCAGGATGCCAACCAGGATCTTGTTGTCTTTTGGTACGGCCATCGCCAATTGATAGCGATAGGGCGTTTCACCGCTGACGTAGAGCCCATCGAGTTTGAGCTGCCGCAAACTCCAGATGCTCGAGGCGAGATCGCCCACCACGGCGTCCACCTGATCAGTAGCCAGAGCCTGCAACACTGAACTGACATTTGGCAAAGCGACCAGATTCAGGTCGGGATGACGCGTACGCAATAACTCATGGGGTGCATAGTTCTCCACTACGGCAATTTTCAGACCGTACAACTCTTCCAGATTGTGCGGTTGTTTCCCGCCCTCGTGGGCCAGAATCACGATCGGAAAGTCCAGGTAGGGGCGGGTGAAGGACAGATAGTTTTGTCGTTCCGGTGTAGACATGATGCCTGGCAAGAGGTCGAGTTTGCCTTGTTTGGCTTGTTCCAGCACCGCTGTCCAACTGACGGGCTCAACGGGTGTGACCTTGATGCTCAGGCGTGCCTGGATCAGCCTGATGTAGTCCGCCGCCAGGCCTTGGTAGCGACCATGTTCATCGCGATACTCGAAAGGCGGCCAGGACGCATCGACACCCAGGCGCAGTTCCGGGTGAGCCGCAAGCCAGCTACGTTCTTCATCGGTGAGAGTCAGCGCGCCAGCCGTTGCGGTCCAGGTCATCAGCCACAGCAAAAGCACAGCCGGTATTCTGGGCATAACGGTCTCGTTATGGCTCGGGGGAATGTTTCGAGTGTAGACGGGCAATTCGGAGGGGGGTGAAGCGTGGGGGATTTAATCTGCAGAAAGCAAAACCCCCAGCTGGGCTGGGGGTTTTGTGATCACTCGTCGAGGAAGGAGCGCAAATGCTCGCTTCTCGTCGGGTGGCGCAGCTTGCGCAACGCCTTGGCTTCAATCTGACGAATCCGCTCGCGGGTAACGTCGAACTGTTTACCGACTTCCTCAAGGGTGTGGTCGGTATTCATGTCGATGCCGAAGCGCATGCGCAGAACCTTGGCTTCACGGGCAGTGAGGCCGGACAGTACTTCGCGAGTCGCTTCTTTAAGGCTCTCAACAGTGGCGACATCGATTGGCGACTGCATAGTCGAGTCTTCGATGAAGTCACCCAGGTGGGAGTCTTCGTCATCACCGATCGGGGTTTCCATGGAGATCGGCTCTTTAGCGATCTTCAATACCTTGCGGATTTTGTCCTCAGGCATTTCCATGCGTTCGCCCAGCTCTTCCGGGGTCGGTTCGCGACCCATTTCCTGCAGCATCTGCCGGGAAATACGGTTGAGCTTGTTGATTGTCTCGATCATGTGCACCGGAATACGGATGGTGCGGGCCTGGTCGGCGATCGAGCGAGTGATCGCCTGACGGATCCACCAGGTGGCATAAGTCGAGAATTTGTAGCCGCGACGGTATTCGAACTTATCCACCGCTTTCATCAAGCCGATGTTGCCTTCCTGGATCAAGTCGAGGAACTGCAGGCCACGGTTTGTGTACTTCTTGGCGATGGAGATCACCAGACGCAAGTTCGCTTCAACCATCTCTTTCTTCGCGCGGCGGGCCTTGGCCTCACCGATCGACATGCGACGGTTGATGTCCTTGATCTCGGCAATCGTCAGACCGGTTTCGGTCTGCAATGCAGTCAGCTTCTGCTGGCAACGAACGATGTCCGGTTGCAGGCGACCAATGGCTTCAGCATATTTGCCTTTGCCTTTGGCCAGTGCATCGGTCCAGCTTTCGTCGACTTCATTGCCCGGGAACTGGCGCAGGAAGTCAGCACGCGGCATGCGTGCATCACGAACGCAGAGCTGCATGATCGCGCGCTCTTGCTGACGCAGACGATCCAAAGCACTGCGAACACGCTCGACCAGGCCTTCGAATTGCTTCGGAACCAGTTTGATCGGCATGAACAGCTCAGCCAGGAGCACCAGCTCGGCGATTGCCAGCTTGTTGCCACGACCGTGCTTTTTCAGCGCCTTGCGAGTGACTTCCATCTGGTCGGACACGGCGCCGAAACGCTGTGCAGCGATGATCGGATCCGGACCGCTTTCGACTTCTTCCTCGTCGTCAGTACTGGCTTCGGCGTCGTCGTCATCGGTTTCGTCATCCGCTTTCACGGTTTTCGGGTCGATAGGCGGCGGAACTTCTGCAGCAGGCGGCGCAATACCGTCGTCCGGGTCGATATAACCGCTCAGGACGTCGGACAGGCGGCCACCTTCGGTGGTGACGCGAGTGTACTCGGAGAGAATGTGGTCAACCGTGCCAGGGAAGTGCGCGATTGCGCCCATCACTTCACGGATGCCCTCTTCAATACGTTTGGCGATTTCGATTTCGCCTTCACGTGTGAGGAGCTCTACTGTACCCATTTCGCGCATGTACATGCGCACAGGGTCAGTGGTGCGGCCAATGTCGGTCTCAACCGCTGCCAGCGCTGCGGCCGCTTCTTCAGCGGCTGCCTCGTCGGTATCGGCGTCGGCCAGCATAAGGGCGTCCGCATCCGGAGCACTCTCGTGTACGGGAATCCCCATGTCATTAATCATGCGGATGATGTCTTCCACCTGTTCCGGATCTGAAATATCCTCCGGCAGGTGGTCGTTGACCTCTGCGTAAGTCAGATACTTCTGCTCACGACCAAGGGTGATCAACTCTTTGATACGAGACTGCTGTTGCGCTTTTCCGGACATAACACCCTATCCACTGAAGGTCTTGGCGGGCAAAAAACAAGCCGAGGATTATACCTGAGCTATGACCTCACGCGCCAGTTGAGGTCGGGTTTGATGCGGAAACATTGCGACTTAGGAGGTCGCGCAGCTGATTTTTCTCTTCAGCACTCAATTCACTTTGACGCGCCTTCCTGAGAAGTTGTTCCAAATTCCGCTCGCGTTGGCGAGCAGACAAGCTAGTTATAGTGTCGAAAAACTGTTGTTCAAGGTTGTCGCCCTCAATCAGCCACTCCTTTTCTGCCAACGCTTTGAGCAGGCGCCCTTGTTCGGTGCCATGCCAACGCGCAATCAGTTGAAATGAGTTTAGCTTAGGATTCTTTTGCACGGCTTCGAGTAGCGCCACCAACAGTTGTGTATTGGTATGGTCTTCGGCGGCAAAATGCCCGGCATCCTCAACTTTTTCGGCCAATTGTGGGTGATGGAGCAGTGTGCGCAGTGCCGCCAGCGTTGGTGGCTCTACGGCTGCGGGAATGCGTGGGGCGCGGGGCTGATCGCGATCGCCCTGACGCTTGCCCTTTTTGTCCCAGGGTTTGTTTTCCCATTTCTTGCCGCCGGCCCCCGGTTTTTTCGGT
>JAPLSD010000485.1 GCA_026398835.1 Pseudomonas sp. | reverse complement strand
ATCTGCCCCGCCTGATGTAAGGAAGCCCGATGCCTGATCCTGTTGCTGCCAGCTTGCGTTTAGCGCCCGAAGCGCTGACCCGTCCGTTTTCCGCTGAACAGTTCAGCTTCTCTACAACCAATGATCTGGAGCCTTTTCGCGGTGTGCTTGGCCAGGAACGTGCGGTCGAAGCGTTGCAGTTCGGCGTGGCAATGCCGCGCCCCGGTTACAACGTGTTTGTCATGGGCGAGCCCGGCACTGGCCGGTTTTCTTTCGTTAAACGCTACCTCAAGGCCGAAGCCAAGCGCCTGCAGACCCCGGCGGATTGGGTCTACGTCAATAATTTCGATGAACCGCGTGAGCCGCGTGCGCTGGAACTGCCTTCGGGTGCGGCCGGTGCGTTCATTACTGATATCAACGGTCTGATCGACAACCTGCTGGCGACCTTCCCGGCGGTGTTCGAGCATCCGTCCTACCAGCAAAAGAAAAGCGCCATCGACCGTGCTTTCAACCAGCGTTATGACCGCGCCCTGGATGTGATCGAGCGCCTGGCGCTGGAAAAGGAAGTGGCTCTTTACCGCGATAGCACCAACATCGCCTTCACCCCGATGAGCGAAGGCAAGGCGCTGGACGAGGCCGAGTTTGCGCAACTGCCGGAAGTTGATCGCGAACGTTTCCACGTCGATATCGCAATGCTCGAAGAGCGCCTCAACGAAGAGCTGGCGAGCCTGCCGCAGTGGAAGCGCGAATCCAGCAACCAGATGCGCCAACTCAACGAAGAAACCATCACCTTGGCTTTACAGCCGTTGCTGGCGCCGTTGTCGGAAAAGTACGCGGAAAACGCCGGGGTTTGCGGTTATCTGCAAGCGATGCAGGTTTACCTGTTGAAAACCGTGGTCGAGCAATTGGTCGACGACAGCAAGACCGACGCGGTGGCGCGCAAGCTGCTGGAAGAGCAGTACGGCCCCAGTCTTGTCGTTGGGCATCACGCCAGCGGTGGTGCGCCCGTGGTGTTCGAGCCGCACCCGACCTATGACAACCTGTTCGGTCGCATCGAATACAGCACTGATCAGGGCGCGCTGTACACCACCTACCGACAACTGCGCCCGGGGGCTTTGCATCGAGCCAACGGCGGTTTCCTGATCCTCGAAGCCGATAAAATGCTCAGTGAGCCGTTCGTTTGGGATGCGCTGAAGCGTGCATTGCAGTCGCGCAAACTGAAAATGGAATCTCCGCTGGGTGAACTGGGTCGACTGGCCACACAGACGCTGTCACCCCAGGTGATCCCGTTGCAGGTCAAGGTCATCATCATTGGCGCCCGGCAGTTGTACTACACGCTGCAAGACCTGGATCCGGACTTCCAGGAGATGTTCCGGGTGCTGGTGGACTTCGACGAAGACATCCCGATGTTCGATGAAACCCTTGAGCAGTTCGCTCAGTTGCTGAAAACCCGTACCTCGGAAGAAGGTATGGCACCGCTGACCGCCGATGCGGTGGCGCGCCTGGCGACCTACAGTGCACGGCTGGCCGAGCATCAGGGGCGCTTGTCGGCACGTATTGGTGATTTGTTCCAGTTAGTCAGCGAAGCGGATTTCATCCGTGATCTGGCCGGCGACGAGATGACGGATGCCGGGCACATCGAACGTGCCTTGAAAGCCAAGGCGACTCGCACTGGACGCGTTTCAGCGCGGATTCTCGACGACATGCTGGCGGGGATCATTCTGATCGATACCACGGGCGCAGCGGTGGGCAAGTGCAACGGTCTGACCGTGCTTGAAGTCGGTGACTCGGCGTTCGGTGTACCGGCGCGGATTTCCGCCACGGTCTATCCGGGCGGCAGCGGCATTGTCGATATCGAGCGCGAGGTCAACCTTGGGCAGCCGATCCACTCCAAGGGTGTGATGATCCTCACCGGGTATCTGGGCAGCCGTTATGCCCAGGAATTCCCGTTGGCGATCTCCGCGAGCATCGCCCTGGAGCAATCCTACGGCTATGTCGATGGCGACAGTGCCTCCTTGGGCGAAGCCTGCACCTTGATCTCGGCGCTGTCGAAAACGCCGCTCAAGCAGTGCTTTGCGATCACTGGTTCCATCAACCAGTTCGGTGAGGTTCAAGCGGTTGGTGGGGTCAACGAGAAGATCGAAGGCTTCTTCCGTCTCTGCGAAGCCCGTGGTTTGACTGGCGAACAGGGGGCGATCATTCCGCAGGCCAACGTCGCGACCTTGATGCTCGATGAGCGCGTGCTGTCGGCAGTGCGAGCCGGGCAGTTCCACGTCTATGCGGTGCGTCAGGCTGATGAAGCACTGAGTCTGCTGGTCGGTGAACCTGCCGGTGAGCCGGATGCAGAGGGTCAATTCCCCGAGGGTAGCGTCAACGCACGGGTGGTTGAACGCCTGCGAGTGATCGCGGAAATGATCAGCGAAGATGATCTCAAAGAGGCGGAAAAAGAAGCCGCTCAAGAGGCGCTGGCAGAGACCAAACCGGTCTGAGGCTGACCTGTGGCGAGGGGGAGCCCCTTCGCCACAAAGCTGGCATCAATGTTCGAAAAATGACCATTCAGCGCCGCTGGTCTTTGCAGGCTTTGCAGTCCGGACTTTTCCTCTATTCTCAGGGCAAGGATATCGACAGTAATCACTGGATCGAGACAGCCTTCCTGTGGAGGTTGAATACCGGATCTACCGAGGGTCGCCGCCATGTCGCGCAACCTCTGCCTTACACGCCAATGCCTTGGCCTGGTCACCCGTATCGAATGCAGCATTCGCCCGCTTGCGGGAGATACCGGTATGTGGACCTTGCTCTTCGCCGCCGGAATGGCCGGTGAACAACCTTCCGCCATCAAAGCTCAGGGTCCGTTTCATGGGCCTTTCGTGGCCGAAGAAATCCTTGAAACTATCGTTGAAAGCCTGACCTTGCATGGCTACGAACTGGCCGATGATCCACAGATCTGGTGCCTGCATCTACAGGCGCAACTGCGGGAAATCAACGGCGGACGTAGTCGCCCCTCCCGCGACTTTTGATGGCATTCTGAACACTTAAGATCGCTATTCGACTGGGTTTTCTGGTTCCGCCTTGTCGAGTTTGACCTCGAAGCCATATTCGACGGTGTTCAGTTCGGTGCGTTGGTAAGTTTCCAGATGAGTTGGCTGGCCGTAGAAGTAATGCACCTCCAATAACGCCGGCCCGTCTGTGGTTGCGCTATGACTGACCGCAAGAATCTCTTTCAAGTAATTGCCGCTGTCGTCTTTGGCATAAAAGCGCCAGTCCTGCGACGGGAACAGCTTTTGGTCGACAATCAGAGCATTACCCTTGAACTCCAGACCTTTAGGTAGATGGCGAACGTCGACAGTGTTTTTTTCGATGCTGGCGAGAAATAACGGCACCGAACCGATGGCGTAGGCCGGGGTTTCTGGAAACAGATTCAGGTCATAGGTGATGGTGGCGTGCAGCGGATCGATCCGGAAGGCTTCGGATGGCAGCTCTATGGGACCATCGCGTTTGCCGTTTTCGTCTTGAGTGAAGAAGGTCACGGGCGTGTCGCCGGCATTGAAAGAGGAACCCAGCAGTTCATCATTGAAGGTTTTCGGATGACCGAACTCAATGCGCGCGGCGCTGGCATCTTCGACGGATTGGCTGATGGTGATGCTCTTTTTCAGCTTGTCCACGTCGAGGGTTGCATCCTTCAGATAAGTCGCCGCTGAATCGTCATACACCACCACGGGCAATGACAGGCTCTGAATGGCTTTCTCGGTGGTGTTTCTGTCGAACCGACGCACCGGCAGCTCCAGATCCTTGCGAGTGACCGTGACGGCCGAGAAGTCGAGCACGCTGACTTCCAGGTGCTCGATCGCGCCGTTGAAATACACCTTGGTGTAATGGCTGGTCTGCTGGCGCTCAAAAGTCTTCTGCTCGTCCTCAAGTTGTTTCTCGAAGGTCTCGCTCCAGGCCTTTTGTTTTTGCATCTCGGCCAATTGTTTTTCATAGAACGCGATTTGTTCGGCGTTCTCGTTGATCGAGCCCGAGCGCGTGAGGAATTGCCCTGTCGTGTCACTGGCTTGAACAATCAGCGGATTGAGCGGGGTTTCACCGACTTCAGGCGCCAACGGCGCGCTGTTGCTCAGTTCGATTTCCGCGTAGTTCTTTTCGAGGCTCAATAGCGTGATGGTGATGTTTTCATCCGTACGTTTTTTACCCACGTCCTGTTTGGTCAGGTCGAAGGTGAATACTTTGCGCGGCGCGATGACTTCCACCTTGCCCTGCAGTGCCAGCGGTTGAGGCTGATTTTTGTTGTCGACTGCCAGCCCTTCGATGAAGGGATAGGTCACCGTCAGATCATCGGGATTGCTGAGGTTGGAGCTCGAAGGACTCAACTGAATGCCGGGATCGGTTTCCGACCATTCGGGCTGAAAGGGAACGACCTTTTTGTTACTCAACGTTACCGACTGCCATTCCAGGCCATGAGGAAATGGAAACTCTGCTGGCATGCTGAAGTTGAAAGGGAACACTGGTTGCAGGTCGGTCAGGTAGTCGGAACTGGACGACTTGCGCAGCACGAACAGGCCATTGATGTAGGTATCGACCAAGGCTTGCGGGCTTGGATAGTGCTTGAGCAAGGCCATGGCATCATCGCCATATTCGGTTTCGACAGGCTTGCTCTTGAGCTTGAGTTGGGCACGCTCCAGCAGCAGCAAAGAGCCGCCGAGATTGGCCACGGCGTCCTTGAGCTTCGGGTCCTGGATAGCGTCCAGCGATTTTTCGAACTGCGCAGCCTTGTCTTCGAGACTGGTCTGGCGCTTCTCATCACTGGGCGAGCAGCCGCTGCTGATCAGTAGCGCGATGCACAGACCGACACTGGTTAAAGAGAATCGCACATCCATTTTTCAGTCTTCCTGTCCGACGTCAGTGAGCTGCGTGAGTGCTTTGGACACTAGCAGAAAAACCCTTTCTCAGACGCGCATGTCATGGATTTCTCTGCGGTTTATGGGTTTTTGGTCGGCTGATATACTCGCCGCCGTTTTCAGACCTGATGTGAGATTTAATGGAACGCTTTATCGAAAATGCGATGTACGCCTCGCGCTGGCTGCTGGCGCCGATCTACTTTGGCCTGTCCCTTGGCCTGCTTGCCCTGGCCCTGAAATTTTTCCAGGAAGTCTTTCACGTTATCCCCAACGTTTTCTCGATGGTCGAGTCGGACCTGATTCTGGTGTTGCTGTCGTTGATCGACATGGCGCTGGTGGGTGGCTTGCTGGTGATGGTGATGATTTCCGGTTACGAGAACTTCGTCTCCCAGCTGGACATCGATGAAGACAAGGAAAAGCTCAACTGGCTGGGCACGATGGACTCCTCTTCATTGAAAATGAAGGTGGCCGCCTCGATCGTGGCGATTTCTTCCATTCACCTGCTGCGCATATTCATGGATGCGAAGAACGTCGATCCTGAGCACCTGAAGTGGTATGTGATCATTCACATGACCTTCGTGATCTCGGCTTTTGCCATGGGTTACCTGGACAAGCTGACCAAGCACTGATTGCTCAGGACCGCTGTACCGAGCCGCCCGGCCGTTGTGAAACGGACGGGCGGCGGCGTTTCTGGCTTGTGCTTTTTCACGGCGAGGCATATGCCTGTAACTGTCTTGGGTTTGAATTGCGTGAGGTGCGCTCATGAATCTGCAAGAGTTGAATGCTTATGCCATCGCCGGGAAGGTCGACGAGCTGAACCTGATCTCTCTTGAAGGCGGTATTTACCTGATCGAGGCACGGATGCACGGTGCGGCTTATCCGTTGAGCGACACTCATGGCCAGATGATGCATGTGCGTTCTGTGGAGCATGCTCGCGAGGTGCTGCACGCGTTTCCGAAGCTACCGATGAACCTGATCCAAACCCCGGTTGACGATGAAATGTGCGGGATGGCAGGCGGCGCCGAGGAAAGCTCGCGGGTGCCGATCGCTTTCCGTTATACCTGACAGGTCGGACGCACGCTCATCACGGCCTCGACTTGTGTGCTAGTCTGCTCGCCCTTTTGGTTCCGGGCGCCCCGGAATGCGCTGTGCACGCACGGCAATTTCCCGAGCCGTCCGCACAGCGGAGCAGTGTTATGTCTGAAGTAAATCTGTCCACCGACGAAACCCGCGTCAGCTACGGTATTGGCCGTCAGCTGGGCGACCAACTGCGTGACAACCCGCCACCAGGCGTTAGCCTTGACGCGATCCTGGCAGGTCTGACCGATGCCTTCGCCGACAAGGAAAGCCGTGTTGGTCAGGAAGAAATGTCCGCCAGCTTCAAGGTTATCCGTGAAATCATGCAAGCCGAAGCGGCTGCCAAGGCTGAAGCGGCTGCTGGCGCTGGTCTGCAATTCCTGGCTGAAAACGCCAAGCGTGACGGCATCACCACTCTGGCTTCCGGCCTGCAGTTCGAAGTACTGACTGCAGGTGTTGGCGCCAAGCCATCGCGCGAAGACAGCGTGCGTACTCACTACCACGGCACTCTGATCGACGGCACTGTGTTCGACAGTTCCTATGATCGTGGTCAGCCTGCAGAATTCCCGGTGGGTGGCGTGATCGCTGGCTGGACCGAAGCCCTGCAACTGATGAACGCCGGTAGCAAATGGCGTCTGTACGTGCCGAGCGAACTGGCTTACGGCGCGCAAGGTGTTGGTAGCATTCCGCCGCACAGCGTACTGGTATTCGACGTCGAACTGCTCGACGTTCTGTAAGACCCGCACCTCTGTGTAGGAGCCGAGCTTGCTCGCGATGCGCACGACTCGGTTTAACTATGAAACCGTGTGATGCCATCGCGAGCAAGTTTGGCTCCTACAGTATTCAGATCCCCCACTGGGCGCAACGCCCGGGCGTAGCAGAACAAAAACAGGTTGCGCACCAGCTCCTTGAGCACCACGGGTTCGCTGGAGCTCAGGCCATTGACGTCCAGGTCGCCCTGATCCTGCAGCTCATGCAATGCTTCTTCTTCCAGTACCGCACAGACTTCACCGGTTTCCCGATGCAGGATCCTGAGGTAAGGGTGTGGACGGTCCAGCCAGGCATCAATCAAATAAGTCATGGTTCTCATCTCCTTTGAAAGGTTTCAATGAGAATAATTCTTATTCAGTTAATAGCAAGTACCTATTGGCAGTTTCTATTTTTTTCTGTGAGGGAATTGCTATCGGTCAAAAGGGCTGGCCTTTTGCTATAGAGATGGAGATGGAGATTGTCAGGGGGATAAACGGGGGGGGGGCGCCATCCCGCACAACGCACGGGATGGAAAAGCAGCAGGTTCAGACCTTTCTGACGAACTCGGACTTGAGCTTCATCGGGCCGATGCCATCGATCTTGCAGTCGATGTCGTGGTCGCCATCGCACAGGCGGATGTTTTTGACCTTGGTGCCGACCTTGACCACCAGCGACGTGCCTTTGACCTTGAGGTCTTTGATCACGGTGATGGTGTCGCCATCTTGCAGGACATTGCCAACCGAATCCTTTTTCACTGATTCGTCGGACGCAGCCTCGGCTTCGCCGCTTGCGGACCACTCATGGGCACATTCTGGACAGATCAGTTGAGCACCGTCTTCATAGGTGAATTCGGAATTGCATTTTGGGCAGGGTGGCAACGTGCTCACTAAAGCTCCTTGAGTTCAGGTTGGCTAAAAGGCACGCATTATATAGGGGTTTGCGATCGGGGAGGGGATTGAGGTGAAAACCGACTTGAGAGGCGGGCCAGTACTTGTGGCGAAGAGCAAGCTCCCTCGCCACAGAAGCTCGCTCCATAGGGCAATCAGTGCGTACGTGCTACCGCAAACTCACTCAACTCCACCAGCGCATCACGGTATTCGCTGGCGGGTAGCGCTTCGAGGCAGGTGATGGCACGAGCCACGTAGTCACGGGCCAGTTGCGCGGTGTAATCCAGCGAGCCGGAGGCTTCCACAGCAGCGCGGATGCTTTCAAGGTCTTCGATGCCGCCTTTCTGGATCGCCTGGCGCACCAACGCTGCTTGCTCCGGAGTGCCTTCGCGCATGGTGTAGATCAGCGGCAGGGTCGGCTTGCCTTCGGCTAGATCGTCGCCGACGTTCTTGCCCAGGGTTTCGGCGTCGCCACGATAATCCAGCAAGTCATCGACCAGTTGGAAGGCTACACCCAGGTGATCGCCAAAGGTGCGCAGCGCCTCAGCCTGTTCAGGTGTGGCGCCGGCCAGGACCGCAGCACTGTGGGTCGAAGCCTCGAAGAGCATCGCGGTTTTGCCGCGGATGACTTCCATGTAGATTTCTTCGGTGGTGCTGGCGTCCCGAACCTTCGACAACTGCAACACTTCGCCTTCAGCGATGATTCGTGTGGCTTGCGAAAGGATCTTCATCACTGGCATCGAGCCCAGTTCGACCATCATCTCGAAGGAGCGCGAGTACAGGAAGTCGCCGACCAGCACGCTCGGGGCGTTGCCCCACATGGCGTTGGCAGTCGAACGGCCACGGCGCATGCCGGACATGTCGACCACGTCGTCGTGCAGCAGGGTGGCGGTGTGCAGGAACTCGATGGTCGCAGCGAGCAGGCGCATGTCATCGCCTTCGCGACCCAGGGCCTTGCCACACAGCAACACTAATAACGGACGCAGGCGTTTACCGCCGGCCGAGGTAATGTAATCGCCGATTTTCGATACCAGCGGCACTCGGGAAGTCAGCTGTTTTTTGATGATGCCGTCGACGGCGCTAAAATCGTCCGCCACCGTGCGGTAAAAAGCTTGGGGTTGCATCAGCGACAGGTGCTCCAGAAGGGTTGCGCGGCATGCTAGGACTCAGGTCGGCAGGTGTCAAGGCGCTATGCTCAGGCACTTGCATCGTCTTCGCCGCTTGCGTACAATCGCGCACCCTGAACTT
>JAPLSD010000083.1 GCA_026398835.1 Pseudomonas sp. | reverse complement strand
TTTGTGCTGACCAAAAAAAACGGCCCGCAGGCCGTTTTTATTTGTTGATGCGAGTGTTTAGCCGCCCAAATAGGCGTCGCGCACTTTTGGATCAGTCAGCAACTCTTCACCGCTGCCCTGCATCACCACCCGGCCGTTTTCCAGCACGTAGGCGCGGTCGGCGATCTTCAACGCCTGGTTGGCGTTCTGTTCCACCAGGAACACCGTCACGCCATCACGGCGCAGCTGTTCGATGATGTCGAAGATCTGCTGGATGATGATCGGCGCCAGACCCAGCGACGGCTCATCGAGCAGCAGCAGCTTGGGTTTGCTCATCAGCGCCCGGCCGATGGCGAGCATTTGCTGCTCGCCGCCCGACATGGTGCCGCCGCGCTGGGCGAAGCGTTCTTTCAAGCGTGGGAAAAGTCCCAGGACCTTATCCATCTGCTCCTGATAATCGCCCTTGTCGGTGAAGAACCCGCCCATGGCGAGGTTTTCTTCCACAGTCAGACGGGCAAACACCCGGCGGCCTTCCGGGACCACGGCGATGCTTTTACGCATGATCCGCGCGGAGTCCTGGCCGACCAGTTCCTCGCCCATGTAGCGAATGCTGCCACTATGGGCTTGCGGCGAACCGCACAGGGTCATCAGCAGGGTGGACTTGCCCGCACCGTTGGCACCGATCAGCGTCACGATCTCGCCCTGACGGACTTCGACGTTGACGCTGTGCAGGGCCTGGATCTTGCCATAGAAGGTGGAAACGTTTTCGAATTGCAGCATTTACGCTTCCCCCAGATAGGCTTTGATCACTTCAGGATTATCGCGGATCTGATCCGGCGTGCCGTTGGCCAGAGGCGTGCCCTGGTTGATCACGAAGATGTGGTCGGAGATGCTCATGACCAGTTTCATGTCGTGTTCGATCAGCAGCACGGTCACGTCATGCTCTTCACGCAGGGTGCCGATCAGCGCCTTGAGGTCGTCGGTTTCCCGCGGGTTGAGGCCGGCAGCCGGTTCGTCGAGCATGAGGATGCTTGGACGGGTCATCATGCAGCGGGCGATTTCCAGGCGGCGCTGCTGACCATAGGCCAGGGTGCCGGCCGGACGGTTGGCGAACTCCTTGAGGTTGACCTTGTCGAGCCAGAACTCGGCGTATTCCATGGCCTCGCGTTCGCTGCGGCGAAACGCTGGGGTCTTGAACAGACCGGCCAGGAAGTTGGTATTCAGGTGCCGGTGCTGAGCAATCAGCAGGTTTTCCACGGCGGTCATTTCCTTGAACAACCGCACGTTCTGGAAGGTCCGCACCACGCCTTTACCGGCGATCTTGTGGCCGGGCAGGCCTTCGATCGCTTCACCGTTGAGCTGGATGGTGCCGGCGGTGGGTTTGTAGAAGCCGGTCAGGCAGTTGAACACGGTGGTCTTGCCGGCGCCGTTAGGGCCGATCATCGACACCACCTGTTTCTCTTTCACGCTCAGGGCAACGCTATTGACCGCCAGCAAGCCGCCAAAGCGCATGCTCAGGCCATCTACTTTCAGGATCTCTCTGCTCATTTACGCAGCTCCATGTGGGGACGTTGCATGGGCAGCAGACCTTGAGGACGCCAGATCATCATCAGCACCATCAAGGCACCGAACATCAACATGCGGTATTCGCTGAAGTCACGCATCAGCTCGGGCAATAGAATCATCACGACAGCCGCGAGGACCACGCCCAATTGCGAGCCCATGCCGCCCAGCACCACGATGGCGAGGATAGTGGCCGACTCGATGAAGGTGAACGACTCCGGCGTCACCAGACCCTGACGGGCGGCGAAGAAGCTGCCGGCGAAACCTGCGAAGCAGGCACCCAGGGTGAAGGCCGACAGCTTGATGATGGTCGGGTTCAGGCCCAGGGCACGGCAGGCGATTTCGTCTTCACGCAGCGCTTCCCAGGCACGGCCGATCGGCATGCGCAGCAGACGGTTGATCACGAACAGTGCGAACAGCGCTAGCAACAGCGCAACCAGATAGAGGAAAACCACCTTGCTAACCGGGTTGTAAGTCAGGCCGAAGAACTCGTGGAAGGTCTGCATGCCTTCGGCGGCCGTTCTATCGAAGCTCAGGCCGAACAGCGTCGGTTTGGGAATGTTGCTGATGCCGTTCGGTCCGCCCGTGAGACCCGTCAGGTTACGCAGGAACAGACGGATGATCTCGCCGAAGCCCAGGGTCACGATCGCCAGATAGTCACCGCGCAGACGCAGCACCGGGAAGCCCAGCAAGAAGCCGAAGGTGGCCGACATCATCCCGGCAATCGGCAGGCAAATCCAGAAGCTCAAGCCGTAGTAGTGCGACAGCAGCGCATAGCTGTAGGCGCCCACCGCGTAGAAACCGACGTAGCCCAGGTCGAGCAGACCCGCCAGACCGACCACGATATTCAGGCCCAGACCGAGCAGCACATAGATCAGAATCAGCGTGGCGATATCCACCGCACCGCGCGAGCCGAAGAACGGCCAGACCAGAGCGACGACGATCAATCCCATGATGACCCAGCGCTGGGTGCTGGGCAGAGTCAGGAAGTGGCTCGCGCCGGCCGGGATCAATTTACCTCTAGGCACGGAGCGCATAGCGGCCGTGTACTGGCGGTCGAATATCACCCGCAGGAACATCAGCACCGAACAGGTGGCGATGATGATCAGCGTGGAGGTGCTGGCACCTTGAACTTCAAGGTTGATGCCGGCGATGGACAGTTTCAGACCGAGTACCGGATAGGCGACAGCCCAGACCAGCAGGGCGCTGAACAGCGCCTGTTTAAGATTCCTGATCATACTTTCTCAACCTCCGGACGGCCCAACAGGCCGGTTGGCCGGAACAACAACACCAGAACCAGAAGGCCGAAAGCCACCACGTCCTTGTACTGGTCACCGAATATATCGGCGCCGAATGCTTCGGCCACCCCCAGCACCAGACCACCGAGCATGGCGCCCGGAATGCTGCCGATGCCGCCCAGAACCGCCGCGGTAAAGGCCTTGAGGCCCACCAGGAATCCGGCGTTCGGGTTGATCACGCCATACTGCATGCTGAGCAATACAGCCGCCACGGCCGCCAGGGCTGCACCGATGACGAAAGTCAGGGCGATGATGTTGTTGGTGTTGATGCCCAGCAGGTTGGCCATCTTGATGTCTTCGGCACAGGCCCGGCAGGCACGTCCCAGACGTGAACGCGAGATGAACTGGGTGAGGCAGAGCATCACCACCAGGGTCACAACGAACACCAGGATCTGCATGTAGGAGATCAGCACTTCCTGTGCTCCGCCCGGACCGAAGCTAAAGCTGCCCGGAATCAGGTTGGGGATCGATTTGTCCTTGGAGTCCTGCGAGAGCAGTACGGTGTTTTGCAGGAAGATCGACATGCCGATGGCCGAGATCAGCGGGATCAGGCGGTTACTGCCCCGCAGAGGGCGGTAGGCGATCCGTTCGATACTGTAGCCGTAGGCACTGGTTACAACGATGGTCGCCAGGAATGCGGCGGTCATCAACAGTGGCAGAGAGTGGATACCCAGCATGGCCAGTCCGGCAAGGACGATGAAGGCCACGTAGGAACCGATCATGTAGACCTCGCCATGGGCGAAGTTAATCATTCCAATGATGCCGTAAACCATCGTATAGCCGATGGCGATCAGGGCATACGTGCTGCCAATGGTCAGACCATTAACCAGCTGTTGGAAGAAGTGATAGATCTCAGGCATTACAACGCTCCTAAAAACCTGATACGCATTTCACTGGTGGAGTCATTTTCCCGCTCAGGCCCCGTGGATCTGCATCCACTTCAAGCGTGAGGTTTGCCAGCGAACCGCTGATGACGGTTTTGAGATTTTCAGGTGGGAAGGCTTCCGGATCACGGAGGCACGGCCCATTACCTCGTAAAACAAAGCCCACGGCACGCCGTGGGCTTTATTGGCAGTCAGTCAGGCAGCGCCTTACTGAGGCGAAACTTCGGTTTTAGGTTTGCCGAAGTGCCACTGGTAGACCACGAACTTGAAGTTCTTCAGGTCGCCCTTCTCGTCGAACGACAGGTCGCCAGTAGGGGTCTTGAAGGTGCCTGCGCGGATAGCAGCGGCCACTTTAGCGGTGTCTTCGCTCTTCGCTGCCTTGATGCCTTCAGCGATCACTTCGACTGCCGAGTAGGCCGGGAACACGAACGGACCGGTCGGGTCCTGCTTCTTGGCGGCGAACGCGTCAACCAGTGCCTTGTTGGCCGGGTCCTGGTCGAAAGACTTCGGCAAGGTCACCAGCAGGCCTTCGGAAGCGTCCTGGGCGATCTGCGAGATGGAGTCGTTGCCGACGCCTTCTGGCCCCATGAACTTGGCGTTCAGGCCTTTTTCCTTGGCCTGACGCAGGATCAGGCCCAGTTCCGGGTGGTAGCCGCCGTAGTAGACGAAGTCGACGTTGGCTTGCTTGAGTTTCTGGATGATCGAGGAGAAGTCTTTGTCGCCGGCGTTCAGGCCTTCGAACACGGCAACCTTGACGCCTTTGCCTTCGAGGGTTTTCTTCACCGCGGTGGCGATGCCTTCACCGTATTGCTGTTTGTCGTGCAGAACAGCGACGATTTTCGGTTTTACGTGATCGGCGATGTAGTTACCGGCGGCAGGGCCCTGGGCGCTGTCCAGGCCGATGGTGCGGAACACCATTTTGTAGCCACGGTTAGTGATGTCCGGGCTGGTGGCGGCTGGGGTGATCATGATCACGCCTTCGTCTTCGTAGATGTCGGACGCTGGCTGAGTGGAGCTGGAGCAGAGGTGACCGACCACGAACTTGACGCCGTCGTTGACCACTTTGTTGGCAACGGCAACGGCTTGTTTAGGGTCGCAGGCGTCATCGTATTCTTTGGCTTCGAGCATCTTGCCGTCGACACCGCCCTTGGCGTTGATCTGCTCGATGGCCATTTTAGCGCCGGTGAACTGCATGTCACCGTACTGGGTCACAGGACCGGTTTTAGGGCCGGCGATGCCGATCTTGATGGTGTCAGCTGCGAACGAATGGCTGGCAACCCCGGCCAGAACCATAGCGGCAAACAGTTTGGAAATCTGCTTAGTAGCCT
The DNA here is from genome assembly GCA_026398835.1 of Pseudomonas sp. GTDB lineage: Bacteria > Pseudomonadota > Gammaproteobacteria > Pseudomonadales > Pseudomonadaceae > Aquipseudomonas. The sequence continues at coordinate 1,207 of JAPLSD010000083.1, read as the reverse complement.
TATTCATAGTGCTCCACTCTTGCTGTTGTAGTTTTTATAGTCCTGGCGGCCAACGCTGCAGAACCGGATTAGATCGTTTGAGTATCTCTCCGGAAATGCCCCTGGCAACTGTACCGGTACAGTGTAGAGCGCCGGTCAATCGCTTGAAAAGCTGGCTGCTGGGGGCAAAACCCGGGTATGTCGCTTAATTGACAGAAAAAGACAGAATTGCGGCGGGGGTTTTGCCTGAATTGAGCGGCAATCCTTGGCTTTCCTGAACTTTTCGATCAGTCACTCATTTGAAACTGGGTTTTTCTGCCAGGTCAGCGGCGTTATCATTGCGCCGATTTTTTTCCTGGTGAGACCCATGACTCAAGAACCTAGCACCCTCTATGCCAAACTGCTTGGAGAAACCGCATCGATTACCTGGAAGGAGCTTGAGCCGTTCTTTGCCAGGGGTGCCCTATTGTGGGTCGAGACCTCTCTGGATTTGATCGCTGTCGCAGAGGCTGTGGCCGAGAACCAGGCCGAGAAAGTGGCTGCCTGGTTGACCCGTGATGTGGTTGCCAAGGTGTCTGCGTCGCGGGCGCAAGATCTTCTGGAACGCGATCCACAGTTGTGGGCAGTGGTTGTTTCACCGTGGATTTTGATCCAGGAAAGGGCGCAGGCCTGAATGAGCGCACCAAATAGGTGCTGTCGTTCGGCAAGTAAAAGTGTGTAGGCGAGTAACTGTGATCAGAGTGATGGCACGTTGCCGTAGAGAAACGCCCCATCTGAAGGTGACGGGCGATAAATCTGCTCAGGGGCGGAACAGTTGGCCGGACACAACGAGGGGCGCTTAATTGTTTCTGAGTGTGAGTAACCGACAGCTTAAACCGGTCGCGGTATTCATCGCAGACAGCGAGCGTCAGATGGCCTTTAAAGGTCGCATCGACCTCTTGCCGATCAAAGTATGGAAAGGTCAAATAGCCGCGCATTGCCAGGATCCCTCAGTCTTTATCTTTGTTTTTATTGGGTCGGACTGTAGAAAAAGCCAGCAAATACTGGCTCTGGGCGGCGATTGGGGCAATGGTCAAAGCCCTCAATCTGGTTGACTGGTTTGGCCAAAGGGCGAGCGAATGCGCCACAGGGAGCCCCGCGCGACCTTCAGTTAGCCGTTTTGCCCGTATGGTTATTCAGCGAAATAACCTTGGTTTTGCCAATGCGATGGCGATAGATCTCGCGCAGG
>JAPLSD010000100.1 GCA_026398835.1 Pseudomonas sp. | reverse complement strand
TTGGTGCGCCGGTTGGGTGAAAGTGGTTCCTTGCAGTTGCTGACGCGCGAGGAGGGTTCGACTGTCGACTCTCCTCGTGAGCTGATTCTGGATCATTGGCTTAAAGGTGCTAATGAGCCCGATCCGATTCGCTCGTTGGGGATTCGTCCTTGGCGTCCAGCGTTGCCACCGGTTTTGGCTGAACTTGATCCAAAAGGGCCTGCGCAGGCTGCTGGTCTGAAAACAGGTGACCGTTTGCTGGCGCTGGATGGCCAGGCCCTGAGCGATTGGCAGCAAGTCGTTGATTGGGTTCGTGTGCGCCCTGATACCAAAATTGTGCTGCATGTCGAGCGTGATGGTGCTCAAATCGACGTCCCGGTTACCTTGGCTACCCGCGGCAAGGACAAAGTCGCGAGTGGTTATCTGGGTGCCGGGGTAAAAGCTGTCGATTGGCCACCAAGCATGATTCGCGAGGTCAGCTTCGGGCCACTGGCGGCGATCGGCGAGGGTGCTCGACGCACCTGGACCATGAGTGTGCTGACCCTTGATTCACTAAAGAAAATGTTGTTCGGTGAGCTCTCGGTAAAAAACTTGAGTGGACCGATAACCATTGCTAAAGTGGCGGGCGCTTCTGCCCAGTCGGGTGTCGCTGATTTCCTGAATTTCCTTGCTTATCTGAGTATTAGCCTGGGAGTTCTCAATTTGTTGCCCATTCCTGTACTGGATGGGGGGCATTTGTTGTTTTATCTGATCGAGTGGGCGCGTGGTCGTCCCTTGTCGGATCGGGTGCAGGGTTGGGGGATACAGATCGGTATCAGTTTGGTGGTTGGGGTGATGTTGCTTGCTCTGGTCAACGATCTGGGTCGACTGTAACGCTTTCGCTGAATTGCGAATCTGCCGCATTTTGCGGCAGTTTGTTTATTGCCAGTTGGAATAAGAAAGGACTTCATGAAACGTCTGCTGCTAACTGCGGTTCTCACCGTATTGATGATCGCCGAAGTTCACGCCGAGTCCTTCACTATCTCCGATATTCGCGTCAATGGTCTCCAGCGGGTCTCCGCGGGTAGCGTCTTTGGTGCCTTGCCGTTGAACGTAGGTGAGCAGGCGGACGATCGTCGCCTGGTGGAATCCACTCGTGCGTTGTTCAAAACCGGTTTCTTTCAAGATATCCAGCTGGGCCGCGATGGCAATGTCCTGGTCATCACGGTAGTCGAGCGTCCATCTGTCGCCAGTATCGAGATCGACGGGAACAAGGCGATTTCCACTGAAGATCTGATGAAAGGCCTTAAACAATCCGGTCTGGCCGAAGGCGAGATTTTCCAGCGTGCGACCCTCGAGGGCGTGCGTAACGAACTGCAACGTCAATATGTTGCTCAGGGCCGCTACTCGGCGACTGTCGACACCGAAGTGGTGCCGCAGCCGCGTAACCGCGTTGCCTTGAAGGTCAACATCAACGAAGGCACCGTAGCGGCTATCCAGCACATTAACGTGGTGGGTAACACGGTCTTCCCTGATGAAGACCTCATTGACCTGTTCGAACTGAAAACTACTAACTGGCTGTCGTTCTTCAAGAACGATGACAAGTACGCTCGTGAAAAACTGTCCGGTGACCTGGAGCGTCTGCGTTCCTACTACCTGGACCGTGGCTATATCAACATGGATATCGCTTCGACCCAGGTTTCGATCACCCCGGACAAGAAACACGTCTACATCACTGTGAACGTCAACGAAGGCGAGAAATACAGCGTTCGTGACGTCAAACTGAGCGGTGACTTGAAAGTGCCTGAAGACCAGGTCAAGTCGTTGCTGCTGGTGCAGAAGGGTCAGGTTTTTTCGCGCAAGCTGATGACCACCACTTCCGAGTTGATCACCCGCCGCCTGGGTAACGAAGGCTATACCTTCGCCAACGTCAACGGCGTGCCGCAACCCCACGATGAAGATCACACCGTTGATATCACGTTTGTAGTTGACCCTGGCAAGCGTGCTTACGTGAACCGTATCAATTTCCGTGGCAACACCAAGTCGGAAGACCAAGTGCTGCGTCGGGAAATGCGTCAGATGGAAGGTGGCTGGGCTTCGACCTACCTGATCGACCAGTCGAAAACTCGACTGGAGCGTTTGGGCTTCTTCAAGGAAGTCAACGTCGAGACTCCGGCAGTGCCAGGCACTGACGACCAGGTCGACGTCAACTACAGCGTCGAAGAACAAGCTTCCGGTTCGATCACCGCCAGCGTCGGTTTCGCACAAAGCGCCGGTTTGATCCTCGGTGGCTCGATCACCCAGAACAACTTCCTGGGTACCGGTAATAAGGTCAGCATCGGCTTGACCCGCAGCCAATACCAGAGCCGCTATAACTTCGGTTATGTCGACCCCTACTGGACTGCTGACGGTGTCAGCCTGGGCTACAACGCGTTCTATCGCACCACGGACTACAAAAATCTTGATGTCAACGTAGCAAGCTATGCGGTCGACAGCCTGGGTGCGGGCGTCAGCGTCGGTTACCCGATCAGCGAAACCTCGCGGCTGACCTTCGGCCTGAATGCGCAAAAAGACACGATCAAGACTGGCCAGTTCACCGTTGACGAAATTTTTGGCTTCGTTAATAAAGAAGGCGATAACTACCTGAACTTCAAGGCTTCGGCCGGCTGGTCCGAATCGACCCTGAACAAGGGCGTGCTGGCAACCCGCGGTCATTCTCAGAGCCTGGTTCTGGAAGCCACGACTCCAGGCAGCGATCTCTCGTTCTTCAAGCTCGACTACCGTGGCCAGCTGTTCCAGCCATTGACTGATACCTACACCATGCGCTTGCACACTGAGTTGGGCTATGGTGATGGTTATGGTTCGACCGACGGGCTGCCGTTCTACGAGAACTACTACGCGGGTGGTTTCAACTCGGTTCGCGGCTTTAAAGATAGCTCTTTAGGACCACGTAGTACCCCAAGTCGTGGTGTTGGTACTACTGGCAACGCTGGTACTGCTCTTGATCCGGACCAGAATGCACTCCCGTTCGGCGGCAATGTGCTGATTCAAGGTGGTGTAGAAGTTCTGTTCCCTCTGCCTTTCATCAAAGATCAGCGGTCGCTGCGCACCTCGGTATTCTGGGATGTGGGTAACGTGTTCGACTCCAAGTGCTCGCAGATTAC
>JAPLSD010000521.1 GCA_026398835.1 Pseudomonas sp. | reverse complement strand
TGGCACAAATGCCCGTCCTGCGACGCTGTGCTGTATCGCCCGGAGCTGGAAAAGACTCTGGATGTTTGCCCCAAGTGCAACCATCACATGCGTATCGGCGCGCGCGCGCGCATCAACTTGTTCCTCGACGCAGATGGCCGTGCCGAACTGGGCGCTGACCTGGAACCAGTGGATCGCCTGAAATTCCGTGACGGCAAAAAGTACAAAGACCGTCTGACTGCTGCGCAGAAGCAGACTGGTGAGAAGGATGCACTGATTTCCATGAGCGGTACCCTGCTGGGTATGCCAGTGGTGGTGTCAGCGTTCGAGTTCTCTTTCATGGGCGGCTCTATGGGTGCCATCGTTGGTGAGCGTTTTGTTCGCGCCGCCAACTACGCACTGGAAAACCGCTGCCCGATGATCTGTTTCGCAGCTTCTGGTGGTGCGCGGATGCAGGAAGCACTGATCTCTCTGATGCAAATGGCCAAGACCTCGGCGGTTCTGGCGCGTCTGCGTGAGGAAGGCCTTCCGTTCATCTCCGTACTGACTGACCCGGTTTACGGTGGCGTTTCCGCCAGTCTGGCGATGCTTGGCGACGTGATCGTTGCTGAGCCTAAAGCCCTGATTGGCTTCGCCGGCCCGCGCGTGATCGAGCAGACCGTGCGTGAAAAACTGCCGGAAGGCTTCCAGCGCAGTGAATTCCTGCTGGAGCACGGCGCTATCGACATGATCATCGCCCGTCAGGAACTGCGTCCGCGTCTGGGTAACCTGCTGGCGCAAATGATGGGCCTGCCGACGCCGGTATTCATTGCCGCCCCGATCGAGACGATCGTAATCCCACCGGTGCCTGCAAACCTATGACCGAACGTACCCTTGGCGACTGGCTCGCTTACCTTGAGCAGTTGCATCCGTCGGCCATCGACATGGGGCTGGAGCGCTCGCAAGAGGTAGCGTCCCGGATGGAGTTGGGCAAACCGGCGCCTCGGGTGATCACGGTTACGGGTACCAACGGCAAAGGTTCTACCTGTGCGTTCGTGGCTTCCTTGTTGCGAGCGCAGGGGCTTAAGGTCGGTGTCTACAATTCGCCGCATCTGCTGCGTTACAACGAGCGGGTGCAGGTCAATGGTGTCGAAGCCACTGACGCCGAGCTGTGCGAAGCCTTCGTGGCAGTCGAAGCCGGTCGCGGCGCCATTTCCCTGACTTATTTCGAGATGGGCACCCTGGCGGCGTTTTGGCTGTTCCAGCGTGCAGGTCTCGATGCTGTGGTGCTGGAAGTCGGTCTGGGCGGTCGTCTGGATGCGGTCAACCTGATCGATGCCGACCTTGCGCTGGTGGCCAGCATCGGTGTCGATCACTCCGACTGGCTGGGTGATACCCGTGAGTCGGTGGCTTTCGAAAAGGCCGGCATCTTCCGCCAGGGCGCGCCTGCGCTCTGTGGCGATCTCAATCCTCCTCAACCCTTGCTGGACAAGGCGCGCGAGCTCAATTGCCCGTTTTTCCTGCGTGGTCGCGATTTCGATCTGGGTATCACCGAGCACAACTGGCAATGGCGCGGTCTTGATGCGCAGGGTCATGCTGTTGAGCTGCATGATTTACCTCTGCTCGATCTGCCGATGGAAAACGCTGCGCTGGCGTTGCAGGCTTACCTGTTGCTCGGTTTGCCCTGGCAGGCGGAGCAAATCGTCGAAGCGTTGAAAAAAACTCAGGTGGTCGGTCGTCTCGATCGGCGTCAGTTTGACTGGCACGGCAAGCGTCTGAATCTGCTGCTGGATGTGGGTCATAACCCGCACGCAGCGGAATATCTGGCTCATCGCCTGGCTCGCCGCCCTTTGGCGGGCAAGCGTCTGGCGGTGTTTGGCTTGCTGGCCGACAAGGATCTTGATGGAGTGCTCGCCGAGTTGAATGGTAGTGTCCAGCAGTGGGCTGTTGCCCCGCTGAATTCTGCACGCAGTCGCCCGGTCGCGGATCTGCAGGCGGCCTTGCAGAACCTTGGTGCGTCAGTGACGTCCTATGAGAGTGTCTCTGCCGCGTTGGAAGGGCAGTGTGCCCAAGCGATGGTCGAGGATGAAATCCTGCTGTTCGGATCATTTTATTGTGTTGCCGAGGCTCTCGAATGGTTAGCCCGGCGCTCCACGGAGGAGGCTGCAAATGGCTTTGCTGGATAACGCTTACAAGCAGCGTATGGTCGGAGCTCTGGTTCTGGTGGCGTTGGCGGTGATCTTTTTGCCGATGCTGTTTTCCCGTCAGGATGAGCAGCGCCAGGTCCGCGTTGAAGCGCCGGCCGCACCTCAAGCGCCTGCTGTGCCGCAGGTGCAGATTGAGCCGGTGGTCGTGCCCGAGCCGCAAAGCTTGCCGCAAGAGCCGGTTCCGAGTGACGAAGAGATTGCTCAACAGCAAGCGCCGTCGCTGCCTATTGCGCCGAGCGTGCCGGTCACCCCGAAAGCTCCTCCGGTCGTCGCCAGCAAATCTGCGACAGTGCCTGCGGCAGCCAAGCCGGCTGCTGCACCGCCGGTCGCGCCAGCAACGGCCAAGCCTGAGGTGGGTCAAAGCCGAGTCGATGCCAATGGTCTGTCGGTCAGTTGGTCGGTGCAATTGGCCAGCCTGACCAGTCGGGAAAGTGCCGAGAGCTTGCAGAAAACCCTGCGCAGTCAGGGCTATAACGCATACATCCGTTCCGCCGACGGCAAAAATCGAGTATTCGTCGGGCCGCTGATCGAGCGTGCTGAAGCCGATCGTCTGCGGGACTTGCTGAGTCGTCAGCAGAATCTCAAGGGTTTTGTGGTGCGTTTTCAGCCTGAGCGTGGTTGAGGTTATCGGCCTCATTTGAAATGCACTGACAATCGCAGCTTACCGACAGGCATGCGCTCTGCTAAAATGCGCCGCCTTATCTGTCTGTAGGCTGCACTGTGCCATTTACCTGGGTTGACTGGGCGATCGTTGCAATTATCGCCATCTCCGCTTTGATCAGTTTGAGTCGCGGCTTCGTCAAAGAAGCACTGTCGCTGCTCACATGGATCATCGCAGGAGTCGTAGCCTGGATGTTCGGTGGCTCATTGTCCCAGTACCTCGCCGGATACATCGAAACACCTTCGGCTCGCGTGATCGCGGGCTGTGCCATCATGTTTGTCGCCACCTTACTGGTAGGCGCAATGATCAATTATCTTATCAGCGAGCTGGTTCGCGTCACCGGCCTGTCCGGGACCGATCGGTTTCTCGGCACGGCCTTCGGCGCAGCGCGTGGCGCATTGCTGGTGGTCGTGGCAGTCGGGCTGTTAAGCCTGGGGCCCGTACAGCAGGACGCGTGGTGGCAAGAGTCACGACTCGTGCCAAAATTTCTATTGGTTGCAGACTGGTCCAAAAACCTGATCCTTGGGTGGAGCAGTCAGTGGCTTGCCAGCGGTATCAGCGTACCCGCTGAAATACCGTTCAAGGAATACCTCTTGCCGACGGCCAAAACGCCTCAGTGAGTTGTGTTCAGTTCAGATCCATTAAGTAGGGGTTGCGTCGCATGTGTGGCATCGTCGGTATCGTCGGTAAGTCGAACGTCAATCAGGCGCTGTATGACGCGCTAACCGTCCTCCAGCACCGCGGCCAGGACGCTGCCGGTATCGTGACCAGCCATGACGGCCGGTTATTCCTGCGCAAGGACAACGGCCTGGTCCGTGATGTATTCCATCAGCGGCATATGCAGCGCCTAGTCGGGCACATGGGTATTGGCCATGTGCGTTATCCGACCGCGGGTAGCTCGACTTCGGCCGAAGCTCAACCGTTTTACGTCAACTCGCCGTATGGCATCACCCTGGCGCACAACGGCAATCTGACCAACGTTGAACAGCTGGCCAAGGAGATTTACGAATCTGACCTGCGCCACGTCAACACCAACTCCGACTCGGAAGTCCTGCTCAACGTGTTCGCTCACGAGCTGGCCCAGCGCGGCAAGTTGCAGCCAACCGAAGAAGACGTTTTCGCCGCCGTAACAGACGTACACAATCGTTGTGTGGGTGGTTATGCCGTGGTTGCGATGATCACCGGTTATGGCATCGTCGGTTTCCGTGACCCGCACGGCATCCGTCCGATCGTCTTCGGCCAGCGTCATACCGATGAAGGCGTCGAGTACATGATCGCCTCGGAAAGCGTTTCCCTGGACGTGCTTGGCTTCACCCTGATCCGCGACCTGGCTCCGGGCGAAGCGGTCTACATCACTGAAGACGGCAAGCTGCACACCCGTCAGTGTGCGACCAACCCGAAACTCACGCCCTGCATCTTCGAGCATGTCTATCTGGCCCGTCCGGATTCGATCATCGACGGTGTTTCGGTCTACAAGGCTCGCCTGCGAATGGGCGAGAAGCTTGCGGACAAGATCCTGCGTGAGCGTCCAGAACACGATATCGACGTGGTTATCCCGATTCCGGACACCAGCCGCACCGCGGCGCTGGAGCTGGCGAACCATTTGGGCGTCAAGTTCCGCGAAGGCTTCGTGAAGAACCGCTACATCGGCCGGACCTTCATCATGCCGGGCCAGGCTGCACGGAAAAAATCCGTACGCCAGAAACTCAACGCAATCGAGCTCGAATTCCGCGGCAAGAACGTGATGCTGGTGGATGACTCCATCGTTCGCGGTACTACCTGCAAGCAGATCATTCAGATGGCCCGTGAAGCGGGTGCGAAGAATGTTTACTTCTGCTCGGCGGCTCCGGCTGTTCGCTACCCGAACGTCTATGGCATCGACATGCCGAGCGCTCACGAACTGATCGCGCACAATCGCACCACCCAGGACGTCGCAGATCTGATCGGCGCTGACTGGCTGGTGTATCAAGACCTGCCGGACCTGATCGAAGCGGTCGGTGGTGGCAAGGTCAAGATCGAGAGCTTTGACTGTGCGGTGTTCGACGGCAAGTACGTGACCGGTGACATCGACGAGGCGTACTTGAACAAGATCGAGCAGGCGCGTAACGACGCCTCCAAGGTCAAGACTCAGGCAGTCAGCGCGATCATCGACCTGTACAACAACTGATTTAGACATCAAGACTAAGGAGTAGGCAGCATGAGTCAGGATTGGGATGCCGGTCGGCTGGACAGCGACCTCGACGGCGTAGCTTTCGATACCCTGGCCGTGCGCGCCGGTCAGCACCGTACGCCGGAAGGCGAGCACGGTGATCCGATGTTCTTCACCTCCAGCTACGTGTTCCGTACGGCCGCCGATGCGGCCGCACGGTTCTCTGGTGAAGTGCCGGGCAATGTCTACTCGCGTTATACCAACCCGACGGTGCGGGCGTTCGAAGAGCGTATCGCAGCCCTGGAGGGAGCCGAACAAGCGGTTGCTACGGCAACCGGCATGGCGGCGATTCTTGCGGTGGTCATGAGCTTGTGCAGCGCCGGTGATCATGTGCTGGTGTCGCGCAGCGTGTTTGGCTCGACCATCAGTCTGTTCGAAAAGTATTTCAAACGTTTTGGTATCGAAGTCGATTACGTGCCCCTGGCGGAGTTGTCCGGCTGGGATGCGGCCATCAAGGCCAATACCAAATTGTTGTTCGTTGAATCACCGTCTAACCCGTTGGCCGAATTAGTGGATATCGCGGCATTGTCCGAGATTGCCCATGCCAAAGGCGCGATGCTGGTCGTGGACAACTGCTTCTGCACGCCGGCATTGCAACAGCCGTTGAAGCTGGGTGCGGACGTGGTGGTGCATTCGGCCACCAAGTTCATCGATGGCCAAGGCCGTTGCATGGGTGGCGTCGTTGCCGGTCGCGGCGAGCAGATGAAAGAAGTGGTCGGCTTTCTGCGTACCGCCGGGCCGACCCTGAGCCCGTTCAATGCCTGGATCTTCCTCAAGGGGCTGGAAACCTTGAGTCTGCGTATGCGTGCTCACTGCGCCAACGCTCAGATCCTGGCAGAGTGGCTGGAGCAGCAGGACGGTATCGAGAAGGTGCATTACGCCGGTCTGAAGAGCCATCCGCAGCATGAGTTGGCCCAGCGTCAGCAGCGTGGCTTCGGTGCGGTGGTGAGTTTCGAGGTCAAGGGTGGCAAAGAGGGCGCTTGGCGCTTCATTGATGCAACCCGACTGATTTCGATCACCGCGAACCTGGGCGACAGCAAAACCACCATTACCCATCCGAGCACCACCTCTCACGGCCGTCTGGCGCCGCAAGAGCGTGAAGCGGCGGGGATTCGTGACAGCTTGATCCGCATTGCGGTCGGTCTGGAAGATGTCGCTGACCTGCAGGTGGATCTGGCGCGCGGACTGGCTGCTTTGTGATCGAGATGTCCATGGAAGCGGCTAGCACCAATGGTCGTGTCGCGCTGGTTACTGGCGCGGCGCGTGGAATTGGTCTGGGAATTGCGGCCTGGCTGATCAGCGAAGGCTGGCAGGTAGTGTTGACAGACCTTGATCGCGTGCGCGGTTCAAAGGTTGCCAAGGTTCTCGGTGAAACCGCCTGGTTCATTACCATGGACGTGGCGGACGAGCGGCAGGTCGCCTTGGGTGTTGCCGAGGTGCTCGGCCAGTTCGGGCGTCTTGATGCGCTGGTTTGCAACGCAGCAGTGGCTGATCCGCACAATATCACTCTGGAAAGTCTTGATCTGGCTTACTGGAATCGTGTTTTGGCGGTGAATCTCAGCGGGCCGATGCTGCTGGCCAAGCACTGTGCGCCTTACCTCCGTGCTCACGCGGGTGCGATCGTCAATCTGGCCTCGACCCGGGCCGGACAGTCGGAGCCGGATACCGAGGCTTATGCGGCGAGCAAGGGGGGGCTGCTGGCGCTGACCCATGCGCTGGCGATCAGTCTTGGGCCGGAGATTCGGGTCAATGCGGTCAGCCCTGGGTGGATCGATGCTCGAGACCCGGCTGTACGCCGTGCCGAGCCGCTCACGGAAGCTGATCATGCTCAGCACCCGGCGGGCAGGGTGGGGACAGTGGAGGACGTGGCGGCGATGGTGGCCTGGCTGCTGTCGAAGAATGCAGGTTTTGTTACTGGCCAGGAGTTTGTGGTCGACGGTGGCATGACCAAGAAGATGGTTTATCGGTAGGAGCGCAGCGTGCATCGCGATGAGGCTTGCGCGATCGAGCTGTTCGAATGAAAGGCTGTGCGGGAAAGATGAACCAATTTTGTCTTTTTCAGAAAAACTTCAAGCAGGGTATTGACTTAGCTTCGGTATCTGCGTAAATTTCGCGGCCTCAACGAAGCAAAGGGTGATTAGCTCAGCTGGGAGAGCATCTGCCTTACAAGCAGAGGGTCGGCGGTTCGATCCCGTCATCACCCACCACTTCTTGAGAGTTTTGCGAAAGCAAGACGGAAGCTGTTAAAAGCCTCCACCGACGCGCAGCGGTAGTTCAGTCGGTTAGAATACCGGCCTGTCACGCCGGGGGTCGCGGGTTCGAGTCCCGTCCGCTGCGCCATATTTTCCAGATCCGGTTTACCGGGTTTGAGATTGAAAAGCCTCGAAGCTTTCCAGTCAGACGATTTCAAAGGTTCAAATGGACGCAAGTCCAAGCGATACGCAGCGGTAGTTCAGTCGGTTAGAATACCGGCCTGTCACGCCGGGGGTCGCGGGTTCGAGTCCCGTCCGCTGCGCCATATCTGCCTCAAGGCCCACTGAACGCCTTGAAGCTACGAAGAAAGCCACTGGCTTCTTCTGATTGATAGCAAAGACCCTGGTCGAAAGACCGGGGTTTTTTGTGTCCGAAATTTGTGTATTTCCTCTCCTGCTTCTTTAAGCAAACTCTTTAAAAAAACCGTGAAATCGACGTAAGGCGCGCCGTCTGTCAGCTCAAGCGCCTCGCTCGGTTTTCTTGCGCCCGATGGCTGGGCATCTGCTGTACTCAAAGCACTTCTACTATTTCCCTTTGCATCGTCAGCAAGGGTTTCTGCATGACCTGAAGTTCTCCAGTACATAAAGACAAGGGCGCAATGCATACCGTCCTGAGGATGCTCCATGTCCAACCGTGATATATCCCGGCGCTCGTTTCTTCAGGGCGGGTTGATTGCTGGCGTCAGCGTTACGCTGACACCGCTCAGTAGCCAGGCTTTAGCTGCCTTGATGGAAAACAGCGTGACCGTCCCGTCCGAGCAATGGCTCGGCACTGACGGCAAGGCGCGCTTTCGTAACGATGCCTTGTCCAAGGTGTGCGGCAGCAAAGTGTTTGCTCGCGACATCCGCTCCAGGGATATGCCCGGCTGGCCGCAACAGCAGGGCCACGCCATGTTGCTGAAAACCATCCGTGCCGATCGTATTTACGATGGCTATGACCTGTCGTTGCTGGGCGCCGAGTTGCAGCCAGACCGTATCGTCACCGCCGAAGACCTGGACAAGGACGGCATCGTTTTTCCGCAAGATCACGCGCCCGATCCGCTGCTGCCTGCCGGCAAGGTGCCGATGTTCATCGGTCATCCGGTGGCGATCCTGATTTGGAACGACTTCGAACGCTTTCGTCAGGCCAAGGCCAAACTTAAATTCAATGATAAGGCCATTCGCTACGGCGCCGAGGTGCCCTATTACGAAGGTGATCCCTACGGCAGCTTTCGTTATGTGCGAGTGGGCGGCGCGACGTCTGCTGACGAAGACGAATTCGCCAGCCTCAAGGACTCGATCCTGTTCCCGATGATTCGCAACCGTCGCCCTGTGTGGAATTCCCAGCCCAACCTGCACGGCAACCTGACCGAGCGCGGGTTGTTTTATGCCAATCGTATGAAGCAGCAACTGGAAACCCCGCCTGAAGGGTGGCTGGTCTTTGATGAGCGCTACAAAACGCCTTCCGTCGAGCCTGCCGCCATGGAGCCGGATAACGGGAATGGTTGGTACGACCCGGTAAGCAAGACCCTGCACTTTGTCGTTGCGACCCAATGCCCACTCGAAGTGGCGACTGAAACGGCGAAAATGATCGCGCCTTCACGTTTTGGTTTGAGCGCACTCAATATGCATCCTGGCTATACCGTCGGTTACGGTTCCAAGGATCACAACATATTCGTTTACTACGCGGCGTTGGCGGCGTTGTATGGCGCAGGTGTGCCGGTACGGCTGGCCAATGACCGCTATGAGCAGTTCCAGAGC
>JAPLSD010000348.1 GCA_026398835.1 Pseudomonas sp. | reverse complement strand
GGCGCGGCGCTGGGCGGCGGTTGGGAAATTTGCCTGGCCTGCCATCATCGGGTCGCTCTGGACAATAAATCGGTACAGATCGGTTTGCCGGAAGTGACCCTCGGCTTGCTGCCGGGCGGTGGCGGAGTGGTGCGTATGGTGTGCATGCTGGGGCTGGAGAAAGCGTTGCCGTACCTGCTCGAAGGCAAAAAGGTCACGCCGCAACACGCGCTACAAGCCGGTTTGATCGATGAGCTGGCAGCTGATCGTGATGAACTGTTGGCCAAGGCTCGGGCGTGGATCATTGCCAACCCAACGGTCAAGCAGCGCTGGGATATGAGCGGGTACCAGATTCCCGGCGGCACACCGTCTCATCCCAAAGTGGCGCAAATGCTGGCCATCGCGCCGTCGATTCTGCGCAGCAAAACCAATGGTTGCTTGCCGGCTCCAGAGAAAATCCTGTGCGCGGCGGTTGAAGGCGCCCAGGTCGATTTCGACACCGCGCAGTTGATCGAAACCCGCTACTTCACCGAGCTGACCACCGGCCAGGTGGCGAAGAACATGATTGGCACCTTCTGGTTCCAGCTGAACGAAATCAATGCCGGCAGTTCCCGGCCACAAGGTTTCGCGCCGTACGTCACACGCAAAGTCGGTGTGCTCGGCGCCGGCATGATGGGCGCCGGGATTGCCTACGTCAGTGCAGTGGCCGGGATCGAGGTGGTGCTCAAGGACATCAACCTCGCCGCGGCCGAAAAGGGCAAAGCGTATTCAGCGACGTTACTCGACAAGAAAGTCGCGCGCGGGCAACTGACGGCCGAGCAGCGGGAAACCACCCTGGCGCGAATCAAGACAACCGAACAGGATGCTGATTTGGCCGGTTGCGACCTGATCATCGAAGCGGTGTTCGAAGATCGTGAGTTGAAGGCCAAGGTCACGTCGGTTGCGCAGCAGGTGGTCGGTGCCGATGCGGTGATCGCGTCCAACACCTCGACCTTGCCTATCAGCGGCCTCGCTACAGCGGTGCCGCAGCAGGAAAAATTCATCGGCCTGCACTTCTTTAGCCCGGTGGACAAAATGCCGCTGGTGGAGATCATCAAAGGTGCCAATACCAGCGATGAAACCCTGGCTCGGGGTTTTGACTTCGTACTGCAAATCAAGAAAACCCCGATTGTGGTCAACGACAGTCGTGGGTTCTTCACGTCGCGGGTGTTCGGCACGTTCACCAACGAAGGCATCGCCATGCTCGGTGAAGGCATTTCGGCGCCGATGATCGAAACCGAGGCGCGCAAGGCCGGGATGCCCATTGGGCCGCTGGCGATTTCCGACGAAGTTTCTCTGAGTCTGATGAGCCATATCCGTCAGCAAACCGCCAAGGACCTGCAAGCCGAAGGGAAACCGCTGACGCAGCATCCGGCCTTTGCGGTGATCGATCTGCTGCTCAATGAATACCAGCGCCCGGGTAAAGCGGCCGGTGGCGGTTTCTACGACTATCCGGCCGGCGGGCAAAAACACCTGTGGCCGGAGTTAAAAAAACGCTTCGAGAAAGCCGACGGTCAGATCTCGGCGCAAGACGTACGCGATCGCTTGCTGTTCGTGCAGGCCATCGAAACCGTGCGCTGTGTGGAGGAGGGCGTGTTGCACTCGACGGCCGATGCCAACATCGGTTCGATCTTCGGTATAGGCTTCGCGGCCTGGACGGGTGGCGCACTGCAGTTCATCAACCAATACGGCTTGAAGGACTTTATCGCCCGCGCCCACTACCTGGCCGAGCAATATGGCGAGCGTTTTGCGCCGCCGACATTGCTGTTGGAAAAGGCGGCTCAAGGGACGCTGTTCTGACCCAGAACTCTTGACCGCCCGATGGTGCGTTCCGGGCTTGCCTTGCAGCGGTATTTCAAGGCAGGCTCTGGTGTGCGCACTATCGCCTTTATCGTGTCAGGTATTTTTTATGTCGTTACGCATCTGCATTCTGGAAACCGACATCCTGCGTCCAGAACTGGTCGATCAATATCAGGGTTACGGGCAGATGTTCCAGCGTCTGTTCTCACAGCAACCGATTGCTGCCGAGTTCACCGTCTACAACGTGATGCAAGGCGATTACCCCAGTGATGACCTGATTTTCGATGCTTATCTGGTCACTGGCAGTAAAGCCGATTCCTTCGGCACCGATCCGTGGATTCAAACCCTCAAGACTTACCTGTTGGCGCGCTATGAGCGTGGCGACAAGCTGCTCGGCATCTGCTTTGGGCATCAACTGTTGGCGTTGTTGCTGGGCGGCAAGAGCGAGCGCGCGACCCAGGGCTGGGGTGTCGGCACCCACAGCTACACATTGGCCGCCAAAGCGCCGTGGATGAGCCCGGTGGTCGAAGAACTGACCTTGTTGATCAGCCATCAGGACCAGGTCACCGCGCTGCCGGAAAACGCCACAGTGATCGCTTCCAGCGATTTCTGCCCGTTTGCCGCTTATCACATCAACGATCAAGTGCTGTGCTTCCAGGGCCACCCGGAGTTCATTCACGACTATTCGCGCGCATTGCTGGAGATTCGTCAGCAGGCCCTTGGCGAGCTTGTCTACCAGAACGGCGTGGCCAGCCTGGCCCATGAGCACCACGGCGCCACGGTGGCGGAATGGATGATGCGATTCGTCGCGCACAAGCCGAAGGTTGAATCCGTTAAGCCCTAAAAGCATCGCGGGCAAGCTTGCCCGCGATCGAGCGCGAAGCGGTTGCAACAATTTAAGCTGCTACAACCACCCCGACCGCTTGAAGCTGACCCACAACCCGAAACAACCCAGCGCAATAAACCCCAGCACCGCATGATAACCGTAGTGCCAGCTCAGCTCCGGCATGTTCTGGAAGTTCATCCCATAAATTCCGGCTACTGCCGTCGGGACCGCCAGAATCGCCGCCCAGGCTGCGAACTTGCGTTGCACCACACTTTGCCGCGACGCCTCCAGCAACACGCCGATCTCGATGGTCTGGCTGGCGATATCGCGCAACGTCGCCAGGTCTTCCATCTGCCGTGTCACATGAATCTGCACGTCGCGGAAGTACGGGCGCATACTCTTGTCGATAAACGGAAACGTCAGCTTCTGCAGCTCTTCGCTGATCTCAACCATCGGCGCCACGTACCGGCGCAAGCGCAGCAGATCTTGGCGCAAGCCATGCAGATTCAGGATGTCGCGTTCATTCAGGGAACCGCGCAGCACATTACGTTCCAGCTCATCGATTTCGGCATGAATCGCCTCGCTGACCGGCTGATAGTTTTCAATGACGAAGTCGAGCAGGGCGTAGAGCACAAAGTCTTCACCATGACCGAGCAACAGCGGCCGTGCCTCGCAACGTTGACGCACATGGGCGTAGGACGCCGAATGGCCGTTGCGGGCGGTGATGATGTAACCGTTGCCGGCAAAAATGTGAGTCTCGATAAACACCAGCTTGCCCGCCGTGCGTACCGGCGAATACGTGACGATGAACAACGCATCGCCGAAGGTTTCCAGTTTCGGTCGGCTGTGCTTTTCCAGGGCGTCTTCAATGGCCAGTTCGTGCAGGTTGAACTGTCGCTGCAGATTGGCCAGTTCCTGAGCGTTGGGCTCTTCCAGCCCGATCCAGACGAAATGGTCAGGTTTTGCAGCCCAGGTACTGCCTTCATCGAGGGTGATATTGGTGATTCTCTTACCGGCGCTGTAGACCGCAGCAGCAACGACTCGACCCATAATTTTTATTCGCTCTCTTGGCAAATGGCAGTGGCAGGCTAGCTCCCAGCTTAGCCTGCTGTACCTGTTCAGAGTCAGCAAAGTCGTCGTAGTTTCATCTTGCATAAAGACGTTTTTTTGTGGTCGTCGTCCAGCTCTTGCGACGGTGCTCAGACAGTGACGTGCAAGCGCACATCGACGTTGCCACGGGTGGCGTTGGAGTACGGACAAACCTGATGCGCTGCCTCCACCAGAGACTGTGCGTCCGCCTGTTCCAGGCCGGGCAGGCTGATGTGCAAGTCGATATCCAGACCGAAACCACCAGGAATCTGGCCGATACCGACGTGGGCGGTGATCGAGGCGTCGTCGGGGATTTTGCGTTTGGTTTGGCTGGCGACGAATTTCAGTGCGCCGATGAAGCAGGCGGAATAACCGGCAGCGAACAGTTGCTCAGGGTTGGTCGCTTCGCCTCCCGCGCCGCCGAGCTCTTTAGGCGTGGCGAGTTTGACGTCGAGGATGTTGTCGCTGGAAACGGCGCGGCCATCACGGCCACCGGTAGCGGTTGCAACAGCGGTGTAGAGAGTTTGCATGGTGTGAGCCTCTTTCTGTTGGGTTGTTTGCGCTAAATATTTGCGCACTAAATAACTGCGAAATAAATGTATCTCGCAAATATTTAGTGCGCAATATAAATTTTGCAAAAAAATTGTAGAAAGCGGCGAGGCCCCAAAAGATTGCAGTCTGCGGTGTGCTTGATGGGTTACAAGCTGTCTTGCAAATGGCTACGCAACGCCAGCAAATCGGCCTGCAACTTGCGTATCTGCTCCAGAGTCTGGCCGCTGGCGCCGAGGATGCACTGCGGAATATCTCGAGCCTTGTCCCGCAGGGCGCGGCCCTGCTCGGTCAGCTCAACGATCACCACGCGCTCGTCTTCACGGCTGCGGGTGCGGCTCAGCAAACCTTCGGCTTCGAGGCGTTTGAGCAGAGGTGTCAGTGATCCTGGGTCCGTCAGCAGGCGAGTGCTGATCTCGCCTACGGTCAATCCGTCACGTTCCCACAACACCATCATCGCCAGGTACTGCGGGTAGGTCAGGCCTAACGCCTGCAACAGCGGCTTATAAACCTTGGTCATCAACAGCGATGTGGAATGCAGGGCGAAACACAGCTGATTGTCGAGCAGCAGTGAGTCGCAGCTATCTGGGGCGGAGCTAACGCTAGTCATTTTGGGGCCTTGATCATTACTCGCCCTGAATCTAGCGGGCGAATCTTTAATGCGCTAGATAATTTTCAGTTTAGCGCCCGCCAGGATCGCTTTGTAGTGCCAGATCAGACTGCGTAGCATGCAAAGCCATCGGTGAGGGGATGGTCTGTGATTGAGTTAGGGATGTATCTGGCATTTGGCGCGGCGTTGGGGACGGTGGGTGGTTTGTTCGGTATCGGTGGCGGCTTGATCGCGATTCCGGTGTTGGGTGTGCTGTTCGGTATGGATCAGCAGATTGCTCAAGGCACGGCGTTGGTCATGGTGGTGCCGAACGTGATGCTGGCGTTGTGGCGTTATCACCAGCGCAATCGCATTGAGCTGCGCCATGCGTTGCCTCTGGCCTTGATGGGATTTTGCTTTGCCTGGCTGGGCTCGATCTGGGCGGTGGGGATCGATGCCCGAGTGATGCGTATTGGCTTTGTCGCGTTCCTGATCGCCTTGTCGGTCTACAACCTGGCGCGGATGTTCATGGCCAATGCTCCGGTGTCTGCACAGATGCGCTACCCGTGGCCATGGCTGGGTGTGCTGGGTGCTGCATCCGGGACCATGGGCGGATTGTTTGGTGTCGGCGGGGCGGTGGTCGCCACGCCGGTACTGACCAGCGTGTTCGGCACCAGCCAGGTGGTCGCCCAAGGCCTGTCCCTGGCCTTGGCCCTGCCGAGTACTGGCGTCACGCTGGTGACCTACGCGTTCCATCACCAGGTGAACTGGATGATCGGTTTGCCGTTGGCGGCCGGTGGGCTGTTGAGCATCAGTTGGGGAGTGAAAATCGCCCACGCCATGCCGGAGCGGCTACTGCGCGGTCTATTTTGCGGCTTCCTGGTGCTCTGTGCGGTGATGCTCGCGTTTAAAGTTTAAAGCCGTCGACGATGTGCTCGGCCAGGCATTCGGTGATGGGTGATGGCGTGTTCAGGTTGCGCAGCAGCATGATGCTGGCTTCGGGCAACAGCGGCAGGTCTTCGGCTGCACCGAGGATGCGCATGTCCGAGGTAATCAGGCTCTCCAGTTGCGCGGTGACTGCAAGGCCGGCACTGACGATAGCCATGAGCGCCGAGAGACTGGAGCTGTTGTAGGCGATGCGATAATCGCGCCCGGCAGCATCCAGCGCGTTGCAGGCCCAGAGCCGGCAGAAACAATCACTGTTGAACATCGCCAACGGCAGTGGCGACTGTTCGTGGGCGCTGAAGCATTGCGCTTCGGCCCAGACAAAACGCTCCTTGCGCAGCAACTGGCCAATCTCGCTGCCCGGTTCGCGGGTGACGATGGACAGGTCCAGGTCCTGACGGAGCAACAGTTGCTTGGACGACTCGCAATGCACTTCGATCTGAATCAACGGATAGGCTTGAGCGAAGCGCGACAGAATCCCCGGCAAAAAGCGCATCACATAGTCATCCGGGGTGCCAATGCGCACGGTGCCGACCATGTGTGGTTCGCGCAACGTATTGAACACCTCACTGTGCAGTTTCAGGATGCGTCGAGCGTAGCCGAGCAGCACCTGGCCCTCGGCGGTCAACCTCACCTGGCGTCCATCTCGCTGAAACAGCTGACGCTGCAGCACGTCTTCTTCCAGACGCTTCATCTGCATGCTCACCGCCGATTGGGTGCGATTGACCAGCTCACCGGCGCGGGTAAAGCCGCCTTGGTCGGCGATCGCGACGAAGGTGCGCAGGACT
>JAPLSD010000302.1 GCA_026398835.1 Pseudomonas sp. | reverse complement strand
GCAGATAAGCCCGAGCAGGCGCCGGTCTGCAATCCGGTGTCCCAGAAACATCAGCATCCATTCATGGTCGATCTCATCAAAGAACGACGTGATATCCGCATCCAATATCCAGTTCACCTTCTGGCCCTTCAGCGCGACCGTCAACGCATCCAGCGCATCGTGCTGGCTACGTCCCGGCCGAAACCCATACGAGAATCCCAGAAAGTCCTCTTCATAGATCGCATTCAGAACGGTAACGACTGCCTGCTGTACGATCTTGTCCTCCAGAGAGGCAATGCCCAACGGGCGTTGCCTGCCATCGGCTTTGGGAATGTAGACCCGCCGCGATGGCGTTGCTCGATAGGTTCCACCGTGGAGCCTTGCGTGCAGATCGGTTACCCGCTGGAGAAGACCTTCCTCGTATTCCCGCCACGACATGCCGTCCGCACCTACCGCTGCATCGCGGCGCAGGGCATAGAAACTCTGCGCCAATAACTGCGGTGTGATGTGGCGCAGCAAAGCCGTGAACTGCATGCCCCTATTCCTTCGGGCTGCTTCACGTACACCTTCAAGTCCCATCGACGCGCAACTGATCCGGCTCAGTGTCCGGGGCGCGGGAGGCTTGTTGGTGTTTCCCTTGGCTACGTCCCTTTCCTCCACTATCTCCGCAGGGCCAGACCCTTTGTTCGATGGTTTCTCAGGTACTACGGACGTATCCGACTTCTCGGCGGCGTAGACAGCAGGGTTACGGCTTTTGGTCTTTCCTGCTCCGCCCGGTGCTTGCGCACCGGGCGCCGCTGAGATCTCCCAGTTTCCGTGCGAAGGACTTCCCGACGTGCACAGGGTCTCCGACCGCGCGGGATCAGAGCATGACTGGCGTATAACGCCATGCTCCGTATTGCCTTCTGCTTCGCTTAACAGCATCGGCATCCCGGATTCCTGATTACGCGGCTCAATGGCTGGCCCATCGGTTTCCCCTGTCAACGCTTCACCCTGCACCTCACGGTGCAACATGCATGACTCGGGGCCTGGTTGATTCGCCATTTCTTACCAGTATCGAACTTTCATCGACTATCCTCCGCCAGCTTTAACTGGCGCACTAAGCGTCCGGCAAAGCCACGGGTAAGCACCTAGCGAAGACACCTCCCTGATGCGTCAGGGGCGGTGCCCTTTACGGCTTGTTAAATTATTCGAGGTGGTAATTCAACCAAATATGGTGTGTTCCATCGGTGTCAATTGTGATCCCTCCTGACCCTGATATACCTTTCAAACCATCCGTACCACTGCCTCCAACTATGCAGAAAAACTCATCTGCACGATCAATTCCGGTAGTGGAGGCGGAATGAATGAAGTTAAAGGAACCCTCTACCCCATTCACCGTACCCTTGAAGCTCTCCATCGCGATGTAGCTGCCCCTTCTTGACGCTTGGTCGAACGCCGCAGTAAAGGCTGTTGAAGAAATACCATCGATAGCTCCTGTATAGGACTTTTCCATGGAGCTGATCGACATTGGTAAGCCTGTTGTAATTTCGGGCGTGGGAGTCAGGTCAGTTGGTTTGAAATTCTTGGAGGAAAAAGTGGCTCGCGCTTCCATTCGGATCAGTCCTGTTCCATATGAGTTTGAGCGGTCATTCTAATGCAAGAGCACCCTCACGTTGAGAACGTCAGGCAGAGACCCAATGCTGTGGCAGCAGTTGGTCGATCTCACTCACTCGCTGCGTCGGCAGGCGCGTCAGCACATCTTTGAGATACGCATAAGGATCATGCCCATTCATGCGGGCTGACTGGATCAAGCTCATGATCGCCGCCGCCCGCTTACCGCTGCGCAGCGACCCGGCGAACAACCAGTTCGAGCGTCCAAGTGCCCACGGCCTTATCTGATTTTCGACCACGTTATTATCTATGGGCACAGCCCCGTCCTCGAGATATCGAGTCAGTGCCGCCCAGCGTTTGAGGCTGTAATCCAGAGCTTTGGCGATAGCCGACCCTTCGGGCACAAGGTCGCGCTGGGCCAACATCCAAGTATGCAGTGCGTCGATAATGGGGGCCGCTTTTTCCTGGCGTATTCGCCAGCGATTTTCGTCGGTCATTTCCCGCGCTTGCCATTCAATTTCGTACAACCCGCCAATTGAGTGCAATGCCTGTTCGGCCAGTTGGCTTTTGTTCGTCGCGTGCAGATCGAAGAACTTTCGGCGGGCATGGGCCATGCAGCCGATTTCAGTGATGCCTTGCTGGAAGCTGGCCTTGTAGCCGGCAAAATCGTCGCAAACCAGCTTGCCATTCCACTGACCCAGGAAGTTGCGTGCATGCTCGCCCGCACGGCTCGGGCTGAAGTCGTACACCACTGCCTTGAGCGCTGAAAAAGGCGTGGTGCAGTAGGCCCAGACGTAAGCACGGTGGGTTTTCTTCTCGCCCGGCGCGAGCATCTGTACCGGCGTTTCGTCAGCGTGGATCACACCTTGAGCAAGCACTGTTTCGCGCAGCGCATCGACCAAGGGCTGGAGCTGCACACCGGTTTGGCCGACCCATTGCGCCAGGGTCGAGCGGGCGATAGCCAAGTCGGCGCGGCCAAAGATTTTCTCCTGCCGATACAGCGGCAAATGATCGGCGAATTTGGCCACCATCACGTGAGCCAGCAGCCCTGCGGTCTCTCGCTGACGTCCTCGCCAACCCGCTGGAGCTGGCAGCCGCAGGCGCATTGGGTGGTGTCGGGTTCGTGATAAATCACGGTACGCGGAAACTGCGCTGGCAAGGAAACACGCTTGGGCTGCTTGCGTGGCTCGGCCGGCGCAGCCGGCGGATTCAACGCCTTCAGCTCGGCTTCAATGGCCGCGATGTCGGTGTCGAGCAGGTCGTCGAGCAGGCTGCCTTGGGCAGGGCTCAATTGCTCACTGCGCTTGGCAAACTTGTTCCGTTTGAACCAGGCGATTTCGTGGGTGAGTTGCTCGATGATGGTTTGGTCGCGATCGTTCTTCTTGCCCATCCGGTCGACTTGCTGCCCGAGAGAATCAACCTGGGACAGCAACTGCGCCGCGAGGGCACGCAGTTGGTCGGGGGACATTTGGTCGAGGTTGGGTGAGGACGTCATGCCGCGAACTTTGCCAGAGCAGGCCGTTCGCGGCGATAGACCAATGGGCTAATGGCGGGTGTTAAAGCAGTGTGATTGCACCGCCAGCCCCAACGCGTTGCCAAGGCAGACCGAGCACCAAGGCCTGAAGATGCTCGGTATCCAGCGCCATCTCGCAGCCATTCCGAATACCGGGCCAGTGAAACTTGCCTTGGTTCAACCGGCGAGCAGCCAGCCACCAATCCCGTCATGCACCAGCACTTTCATACGAGTGGCGCGGCGGTTGGCGAACAGATAAGCACAGTGCGGCTTCGCCGCACCGAACACCGCGATCACCCTGGCCAGCGCAGTTTCAGTGCCGGCACGCATGTCCATGGGCTCGGTGGCGAGCCAGATGGCGTCGATGCGAATCATTGAGTAAGTCCAAGGACAAAGCGGGCGCAGCCTTCAGGATCGGACGCTGGCCATTTCACGGTGATCAATTGCTCGCCAAGCGGCAGCTCAATGGTCGCCAACGCTTCCGCCTGCCTTTTAGGTGTAGCTTTCAACGGAACGAAAGCCGGTAACGCCGCTGGTAGCTGATCTCGATAAAGCGGTAGCCACTTGCGGATAACGTTGGCATTGATGCCGTGGCTGATGGCAACGCTGGATAGGGTTGCACCCGGTTGCAGACATTCCTGAACAACCTGGGCTTTGAACGGTTTCGGGTAAGAGCTTCGTTGGCGCATGGAAATCCTGACGTTAAGGGCGATCGCGTCCGCTTGAAAATACGCGGACACCATCGCCCTTAATGCTGGAGTTCGGAAGGTGTGTTCCCGGAACGCTTACGCTGATGGCACCAGAGTGACGTTTAACGGCTCAACTGCACATTAACGAGCTGAAGTGAGATAGACGTCCGAAGCGTTGTGCAACGCAGCCTTTCAAAGCCCTCTCGTCTTCCTGTTGTTTCACTGAATCGACCCAGGCGGATGCTCAAGTTGACACTTTCGCCGAGTCCAACATGATTCTCAATTTGTTAAGACTCATTGGTGACACCTGAAGCCGGATCACCGTGATTGATGTAGCTACCTACAGCCATAATTTTCGCCAGCCGTCCGGTGGCCCAGTTATCTATTGGGTGCCTGGCTTGCTAGCGTAGGAGTCTAAAAGTGCTATCCCGCCCTGACAAAGATGCCCTTCGTGTGATGCTGGAATCTCAAGTTCAAGAGAAGCTTCAGCACGACCCTGACGCAGTGACGACCTACGCAGCCAAACCTGAACCAGAACGAAAGCCGTACACCAACAAGCCAACGGTTCAGGAAAAGGCATTTCACAAGGAGCTCGAGCAGATGCGTGCGGATGCTGAGGCCGGAGCGCTTCATAAACCGGTAACACAGGGAATCGAACTTTCTAATCAGAAATAGTCAGCAACGCTAATGGCCAGGGTCGGCGCCGCGTCTTTTTATTTAGACAATTTCTCGGCACCGGCAACCATGGTCAGGTATGTATTAGCAGCTTCAGTAAACCTTCCACATCAGCTAGCGCAGGAGCATGGGCTCCGGCATGGCGGCAAGATATGGATGCGCAAGCCGCTGAAAATCGCAGGCGCTCTCTCAAGTCTGCGATCCCCAGCAATTCCGCAGCCAGCCAACCAGCCATACAAGCGTCTCCTGCTCCAACCGTGTCTTCCACCTTCACAGCAATAGCCGACTGATCGAGTTGGCTGTCCGGGGTGTGGAGAATCATCCCGTGTTCCCCTCGGGTAAAAAGGATCTGCGCCTGAGGATTAAGAGCGCGAAGCTCATCCATTGCCTGGTGTTCTGTCAGCCCTGGATAAATTTGCCGAAGGTCTTCGTCGGAAAGCTTAATCATGTCAGCAAGGGTGGTCATCGTAGGGAAGGTCTGCTCCCGATAATGGCTATCCATTAAATTGCGCCAGTTCGGATCATAGCTAATCCGTTTACCGGCTTCTTTGGCCTGCTGAGCAATTTTAACCAGCCTGTCTGCGAGTGGCTGTCGAGCCAAACTGATGCAGCTGAAATGACACAGCTCTGCTTGGTTGATCCATCCTTCGGGCATCAGATCTGGATCAAAAAACAGATCGGCATCTCCAGCAAAAAAGTATCTTGGAGGACGGCTCGATGGAACGATGGCGACCAAAGGATCTCGGTCTACCCGTTGGATAAACCTCATATCTAATGCTGCCGCTTCCGACTGCGAAACTATCTCCTCACCCAGTGAATCTATGCTCACCGACCCAGCAAAAGCGCTGCTAACACCCAAGCGACTTAGCGCTCGTGCAACGTTCCAGGGAGCACCACCTGGGTAGCCCTTCCACTGTCCAGGAGTGCCTTGGACAAGGTCAGTCAGGGCTTCGCCAAATACTACTGCGCGAGGCAATATCATCGTCATTTCCTCATTTTCTTGTCGTAGGGACAACTGCTGGCTGATCAGCTTCGACCGGTAATCACTTACTCAATGCGCTTTGGTGAAAGGCAGGGATTGATGAGCACCGTTTCGATTGAATAACGTCATCGCCTGCTCCGCGACGATATTCGCTCGGTGTCTGTTCCATTTCGATGCGAAAGTGTCTGTTGAAGTTAGAGAGGTTTTCATAGCCAACCTCAAAGCAGATGTCTGCAGCCGACATCTCTGTTTGCGACAACAGCCGACAGGTGCGCTGAAGGCGGTTGGCCGGACGCGTTCAAATATTAAAACCAGGTTTCCATCTGTATGCCGTATTGCCATACGCCTCCGGCGTGGAAGTCCGTCATGCCAAAGGAGTCTGTGGTACTGAATCTGTCCAGATCCGAAGACCAGTTCATGAAGCTTGCGAACACTCGCAATTCGGGACGTGTGAGAAGATCTCCAACGTCAAGTTTGAATGTTGGGGCGACAGTGAATTTCCAAAAGTTACCGTCGACCGCATTACGTTGTAGATAGCCCTTGGGGTCGAGGTTCATGGTTTGCCAGCTCATTTCGTAGGCCATCTCGAAGTTGCTGTTGATTTTGTTAGCCAATCGCACGTTCAGGGTCAGCCAGCGGTAGTCGTCACCCTTGACGTATCTATCCTTGCTCGCTTCGGCCAGCAAGCTGGGCCCGATGCGCCAGTCAGGCGCAAGGGGTGTTTCACCGTAAAGTGCCAGACGCAGAGCGCGGGCATCATCAATCAGTTCACCATCCGAGCCGACGTTCTTGACCTCTGCCCCCAGACCTTGCCCATAGAGCAGCGCCGTTTTGAAGAAGCCTTCTCTGCCGAAAAAGTTTTTCTGGTGATTAGCCAGCATGCTGTGCAAGCCGGAATTCGCAGGCGTCAAACCCGCTTTATTGGTGCGGGTACCGAAATCGTTTTTCTTCGCGCCGATGCCATTGAACATCCACTGCCACTGACCATCGTCGAAGAACTGGTTGGAGGTCAGGATGTAGCTTGCCACATCGGCATTAATACCCCCTTGACTGAAATCCCCGTAGCTACGCCCAATCAAGGAGTAATTCGAGCGCCAATTCTTGTTCATCTGCATATCGTAGATTCCACCGCCGGTGCCGGCCAGGTAGACGACGTCCGAGTCCAGCCAGTGGATATCGAAATTATCTCTATCGAATCGCTTACCTGCCCACAGGGTGGCGTTCTCGAACACTGAATTCCCCTTGAACGCAGCGACATGGTCGAGCGCTGTGAATACCTGGCGCACGTTCAGTTTGCTTTCGTCGGCCGTCCAGTCATTGGAACTTTCCACACCGTCGGCGATGGAGACCGTGAATTTGGAACGGGTGCCGTTTTGCGCATAGATTTCTTTCGACAGGTCTATACGCATGTAGGTGTCGTCTTCGTTACCGAGTCGCCCGACTGCACCGCCAACCGAGCCGGCCGGAGTTGTATAAGGGCCGCCACGGCCACCACCAAGCCCCTCGTCGATCAGCAATCCGGAGCGGGCGTAACCGTTGAAGCTGAACCCATCAGTGAGGTGTCCGGTACTGCCCTCTTTCTCCAGGCTTTGCTGACGGGCTTCGAGTTTTGCCAGCCGGGTATCCAAAGCAGGCGCCGGAATTGCTTCCGCAGTGGATGCAGTGGACGCAGCGGGCTGCAAGGGAGGAGTGGCGAGTTTGATCTGCTGCAATTCTCTGGCGAGTGCCTGGGTTTGCTGCTCGGCTGCAGCCGCACGCTTTTCCGCTGCGCTGGCACGGGCTTCAAACGCGGCCATGCGTTCTTCCAGAGTAGCGGCCTGAGAGGTCGCCGCCGAGGTGCTGAGCACGCCTGCGAGTAGCCATCTTGATGCTTTCTGCATGTGAATTTCCCTGTTTTGTTTTTATTGTTTTGTTCCAGCGACAGACCTTTTTTCGTGAGTTGTGAATTGTCCAAATCGACAAAAAAAAAGATGCCTCATCGCGAATACGCTGCTACATTGACGGTGTTAACGTTAACTTTTCTAAAAACAAAAATAAAGAGGGCTTTATGAAACAGCTGAAATCTCTCCTTCCAGCAGCGCTACTCACCCTCTGTGCCGGACTTCCGTCCGTCTCGAGCGCAGCCGATTTGACGATCTCGTGCGGTGCAGTGGGTGCCGAGTTACAACTCTGCAAGGAGGCTGTCGAGGCGTGGTCGAAACAGACCGGCAACAACGTCGAGGTGGTTTCCACGCCTAACTCGGCGACCGAGAGGTTGTCGTTCTACCAGCAGATCCTCAGTGCGCAGTCCACCGACATCGACATCATTCAAATCGATATGGTGTGGCCGGGGATGCTGGCCAAACATCTGATGGATCTGCGCGAGGTGCTTCCAGCCAACGCGACCCAAGGCTACTTCCAGGCACAGGTAGATAACGCCACGGTAAACGGACGGCTGGTGACGATGCCGTGGTTCACCGACTCGGGCCTGCTGTATTACCGCAAGGACTTGCTCGAGAAGTACAACAAGCAGGTTCCCCAGACGTGGGAGGAAATGACCGCTACCGCCAGGGATGTCCAACAGGCCGAACGCAACGCCGGTAACCCCAATGTGTGGGGTTACATATTTCAGGGCCGCGCCTACGAGGGCCTGACGTGTAATGCGCTGGAGTGGATCAGCAGCCAACCGGAAGGCGGACTGGTCAATCCACAGGGAGACATCGTGGTTAACAGTCAGGCCTCAAGAGCTGCTTTGACCCTGGCGAAAAGCTGGGTAGGAGATATCTCTCCGCGAGGCGTACTCAATTACACCGAGGAAGAAGGACGTGGCGTATTCCAGTCGGGAAATGCGCTGTTCATGCGTAACTGGCCTTATGTCTGGGCCCTGGTGCAAAGCCAGGACAGTGCCGTAAAAGACAAGGTTGGGGTCGCTCCCCTGCCCCAAGGCGGCAAGACCGGCACCCATGCATCCACCCTCGGTGGGTGGGGCCTGGCGGTATCGCGCTACAGCGCCCATCCAAAACTTGCCGCAGAGCTGGTGAGCTACCTGACCAGTGCCCAACAGCAAAAACATCGTGCTCTGGCAGGCGCCTATAACCCGGTTATCGAGTCGCTGTATCAAGATCCCGAACTGCTCGCGGCAATGCCTTACTACAGTCAGCTCCACAGCATTCTCAACGACGGGGTCATGCGCCCCGCCTCAATAACCGCCGATCGCTATCCACGGGTCTCCAATGCGTTCTTCGATCGAGTGCATGGCGTGCTGGCGGGCGAGTTGCCTGTCGATCAGGCGCTGGCCGAACTGGAAAGCGAACTCACGCGCATCAAACGCCGGAACTGGTAAGCCACAAGGAAGGAAATCACCATGTCTGTCTCTACTACCCATGCCTCCTGTGACGAGCTCCTGCTCACCAGGGAAACGCCTATACAGCGTCGCCGAGTACG
>JAPLSD010000717.1 GCA_026398835.1 Pseudomonas sp. | reverse complement strand
TCATCATCTTGTCCAGCTCGACCAGAATCAGCAGCTCATTGTTCTTGTTGCACACGCCCTGGATGAACTTGGCAGACTCTTCGTTACCGACGTTAGGCGCGGTTACGATTTCCGACTGACGCAGGTAAACCACTTCGGCCACGCTGTCGACCATGATCCCGACCACTTGCTTGTCGGCTTCGATGATCACGATACGGGTGTTATCGCTGATCTCGGCGTTCATCAGGCCAAAGCGCTGACGGGTGTCGATCACGGTGACCACATTGCCGCGCAAGTTAATGATGCCCAGCACGTAGCTTGGTGCACCTGGCACAGGGGCGATTTCGGTGTAACGCAGGACTTCCTGAACGCGCATCACATTGATGCCGTAGGTTTCATTGTCCAGTTTGAAGGTTACCCATTGCAGGATCGGATCTTCGGAACTCTGTAGAGACGACGACTTATTCATACCCCTGACCCCTCAAAAAACCGTTGAAAACGGTGTGTGTTCTGTCTGGCCGCACCCAAGGCGCCGCCTATTGTTTGTTATGCAGGTTTGTTGGTCGGCTTGCTGCTGAGCATCTGCTTCGCCCCACCGCTGGCAATCAGCTCAGCCAGCTCGGACACATCCAGCAGCGCGCACATGTGTTCAATCACCGTGCCGGCCAGCCACGGACGTTGACCACGGTGAGTGCGCCATTTGATTTCGTTCGGGTCCAGGCGCAAGGAACGGCTGACCTGATGCACCGCCAGCCCCCATTCATAGCCCTGAACCGAGATCACGTATTGCAGACCCTGACGGAAATCATCGCGGTAACGATCTGGCATGACCCAGCGCGCAGTATCCAGCACCTTCAGGTTGCCGGCCTGGCTCGGCAGAATCCCGAGAAACCACTCCGGCTGACCGAACAGCGGCGTCAGCTCGTGACCGGCCAGGGAATAGATCGAGCCCAGACACACCAACGGCACCGCCAGCGTCAGACCGGCCACATCGAACAGCAGGCACTCGAATGGCTCTGCAGCCCATGAAGGGCGGCCATCGCTTTCCACTGGCGCAGGTGTATTGCTTGGCGGCAGATGGACTTCGACCACCGGCGTGACCAAAGCTTGCAGCATGGGTGCGACCGGTTCCACCTGTGCGAGAATCGGTGCAGGAGCGTGTCCAGCAGGTCCACGACCTCAGGCAGCGCTTGGGGTATTAGCTCAAGCTCTTCGGTCGCCTCCTGCAACAACGCGCTCAGATAAGACTGCAGCGCCAGTTGCGGGCGAGAAGTGATTTTTACCGGCCGGTTCATTGGAACACTCTCCCCGCAGAAATAAGCGTCATCTCAAGCCACCTGCGGAACGAGTTGCTGGGAAAGCAGGTGTTTGAGCAACGCCCGATAGGCCAGAACCCCGCGACTTTTGCCGTCGAACTGAGAAGGCGTCAGCCCTGCCCGACTGGCATCGCGCAAGCGCGTATCGACCGGAATGTAGCCTTGCCAGATGTCCTCGGGGTACATGTCGCGCAATACCCGCAATGTGCCCAGGGAAGCCTGGGTCCGGCGGTCGAACAAGGTCGGTACGATGCTGAATGGCAATGCTTGCTTACGCGAACGGTTGATCATCGCCAGGGTGTTGACCATGCGCTCCAAGCCTTTGACCGCCAGGTGCTCGGTCTGCACCGGGATGACCAACTGCTGGCTGGCCGCCAAGGCATTGACCATCAGCACGCCGAGCAACGGCGGACTGTCGATCACCGCGTAATCAAAATCCTGCCACAACTGCGCAAGGCTCTTGGCGATCACCAGGCCCAGGCCGCTCTGTCCTGGCGACTGACGCTCAAGGGTGGCCAGCGCGGTGCTGGAAGGCAGCAGGGAAATACGTTCGTCACTGGTAGGCAGCAGCAATTGACCGGGCAACCCCGTCGGCACGCTGCCCTTGTGCAGGAACAGGTCGTAGCTGCTGTGCTCCAGGTTGTCGGGGTCGTAGCCGAAGTAACTGGTCATCGAGCCGTGGGGGTCGAGATCGACCACAACCACGCGCTTGCCCGCCTCAGCCAGTAAACCGGCTAAAGCGATGGACGTAGTGGTTTTACCAACACCACCCTTTTGATTGGCGACTGCCCAGACTCTCATTCAGATTGTTCCTCCCGGTCGAGCAGGCTCAACCGAGAAATAGCACTAAGTTATAGGGCGGGCGACGGAGAATTGACGGCGCGCTCTCGTCCCGGCGTCTTTACAGGCGTCGGTGCAGTTTGTGTGCCAGCACGCTTCAATGCGGCATCGGGTTTGGCATTAGCCGTTCCGGTGCCGGTCAGGCTACGGCGCACATCAAGGTTGCGCGACACCACCAGCACCACGCGGCGATTGCGCGCACGACCTTCGACGGTCGCGTTATTGGCCACCGGCTGAAATTCGCCATAACCGACCGAGGCCAAACGGCCTGGGTTCACACCTTCCATCGCGAGCATGCGCACAATACTGGCCGAGCGGGCTGACGACAGCTCCCAGTTGGTCGGGTATTGCGAAGTGCGGATCGGCTGATCGTCGGTAAACCCTTCGACGTGAACCGGGTTGTCGAAGGGTTTCAGAATCTTCGCCACTTTATCGATGATATTGAACGCGATATCGCTGGGCATGGCGTCACCGCTACCGAACAGCAGACTGGAGTTCAATTCGATTTCGACCCACAACTCGTTACCGCGAACAGTCATCTGATTGGAACTGATCAGGTCGCCGAACGCGGCGCTGATGTCATCGGCAATGGACTTCAGCGGGTCGTTACTCGCCTGAGCAATGCCTGCGTCAATCTGCTCGCTGTCCTTGACCAAGGGCTTGGCTGGCGTGACGGTCTTCGGACGCTCCTCACCGACGGGAATCGGCTTGAGGATGCGCTCCGGGTCGTTGAACACGCCGATCAGGGCCTGGGAAATCTCTTTGTATTTGCCTTCATTGATCGACGAGATCGAATACATCACCACAAAAAACGCGAACAGCAGCGTGATGAAGTCGGCGTAAGACACCAGCCACCGTTCGTGGTTGACGTGTTCTTCAGGTTGGCGACGACGAGCCATGGGCTACTCCATTAGTCCATGAAGCCCTGAAGCTTCAACTCAATGGAACGAGGGTTCTCACCTTCGGCAATCGACAGAATGCCTTCGAGCAACATTTCGCGATAACGCGACTGGCGCATGGCGATCGACTTGAGTTTGCTGGCAATCGGCAACAGCACCAGGTTGGCGCTGGCAACACCGTAGATGGTCGCGACGAAGGCCACGGCGATCCCGCTGCCCAGTTGCGAAGGGTCGCCCAGGTTGCCCATGACATGGATCAGGCCCATGACCGCACCGATGATGCCGATGGTCGGCGCATAACCGCCCATGCTTTCAAAGACTTTGGCGGCGTCGACGTCGCGGCTTTCCTGGGTATAGAAGTCCACCTCAAGAATGCTGCGGATCGATTCCGGTTCGGCGCCGTCGACCAGCAGTTGCAGGCCTTTGCGCGAATAGCTGTCGGGCTCGGCATCGGCCACGCCTTCAAGCCCCAGCAAACCTTCCTTGCGGGCAGTCAGGCTCCAATTCACCACACGATCGATGCCACCGGCCAGATCGACACGGGGCGGAAACAGAATCCAGCCAAGGATCTGCATGGCGCGCTTGAAGGCGCTCATTGGCGACTGCAGCAACGCAGCGCCGACGGTACCGCCCAACACAATCAGCGCCGCCGGACCGTTGGCCAGTGCGGCGAGATGACCACCCTCCAGGTAGTTACCACCAATGATGGCAACAAACGCCATGATGATCCCGATAAGGCTTAAAACATCCATCAGATACACGCCTCGACCAGATGCTTGCCAATCTCGTCCAGGCCGTACACGGCATCCGCCAGGTCAGCTTTGACGATGGCCATCGGCATGCCGTAGATCACGCAGCTTGCCTCGTCCTGGGCCCAGATCGCACTGCCGCCCTGCTTGAGCAGACGCGCGCCTTCGCGACCGTCAGCGCCCATGCCAGTGAGCACCACCGCCAGAACTTTGTCACCGTAGGATTTGGCGGCCGAACCGAAGGTGATGTCCACGCTCGGCTTGTAGTTCAGACGCTCGTCGCCCGGGAGAATTTTCACCGTGCCACGGCCATCGATCATCATTTGCTTGCCACCTGGCGCCAGCAGGGCCAGACCTGGACGCAGGATATCGCCGTCCTCGGCTTCCTTGACGCTGATGCGGCACAGCTTGTCCAGACGCTCGGCAAACGCCTTAGTGAAGGCCGCCGGCATGTGCTGTATCAGCACGATCGGCGCCGGGAAATTGGCCGGCAACTGAGTCAGCACGCGCTGCAACGCGACCGGACCGCCCGTAGACGTGCCGATGGCGACCAGCTTGTAGGCTTTGCGTTTCGGTGCTGGCGAGCTTGGGCTGGAAGCCTGCGTACGGGCAGGAATCGGTACCGGAGCCGGACGTGCAGGCGCATTGCTGCCGAAACTGCTGACTGCGGGTGCTGGTGCGGGCGCAGCGACAGGCTGCGGCGCCGGGGCACTGTAAGCACTGAAACGACGGTTACTGCGTGAAATGGAATGAACCTTCTCGCACAACAGTTGCTTGACCTTCTCGGGGTTGCGCGAGATGTCTTCGAAATTCTTCGGCAGGAAGTCCACCGCGCCGGCATCCAGCGCATCGAGGGTTACCCGGGCGCCTTCATGGGTCAGCGAGGAGAACATCAATACCGGAGTCGGACAGCGCTGCATGATGTGCCGCACCGCCGTGATGCCATCCATCATCGGCATCTCGTAGTCCATGGTGATCACGTCTGGCTTGAGGGCCAGCGCCTGATCGATCGCCTCTTTACCGTTGGTCGCTGTACCGACGACCTGGATATTCGAATCCGCTGAAAGAATTTCCGAGACGCGGCGGCGGAAAAAACCTGAATCATCCACCACCAGGACCTTGACTACCATAAACACTCCGTTAGGCAGGGCGGGGCAAAACCGCCCCGCACCACCAGAATCAAATACGCCGTGCGGCGTAACGCTTGAGCATGCTCGGGACATCGAGAATCAAGGCGATGCGGCCGTCACCGGTAATGGTGGCGCCGGACATGCCCGGGGTTCCCTGAAGCATTTTGCCCAATGGCTTGATGACCACTTCTTCCTGACCGACCAGTTGATCGACGACAAAGCCGATCCGCTGGGTGCCCACCGAAAGGATCACCACATGGCCTTCTCGCTGCTCTTCGTGAGCGGCGGAGGCGACCAGCCAGCGCTTGAGGTAGAACAGCGGTAGCGCCTTGTCGCGCACGATGACCACTTCCTGGCCGTCGACCACGTTGGTTCGCGACAGGTCGAGGTGGAAAATCTCGTTAACGTTGACCAGCGGGAAAGCGAAGGCCTGGTTGCCAAGCATGACCATCAGCGTTGGCATGATCGCCAGGGTCAGCGGGACCTTGATGACGATCTTCGAACCCTGGCCCTTGGTCGAGTAGATGTTGATCGAGCCGTTGAGTTGGGAAATCTTGGTTTTCACCACGTCCATGCCCACGCCACGACCGGACACATCGGAAATCTCGGTTTTGGTCGAGAAACCCGGTGCAAAAATCAGGTTGTAGCATTCGGTGTCGCTCAGACGATCAGCGGCATCCTTGTCCATCACGCCGCGTTTCACCGCGATGGAACGCAGGACATTAGGGTCCATGCCTTTGCCGTCATCGGAGATCGACAGCAGGATGTGGTCGCCTTCCTGTTCGGCCGCCAGAATCACCTTGCCGCCACGGGACTTGCCCGAAGCTTCGCGCTCTTCCGGGGACTCGATACCGTGATCGACCGCGTTGCGCACCAAGTGGACCAGCGGGTCGGCCAGAGCCTCGACGAGGTTCTTGTCGAGGTCGGTTTCTTCGCCAACCAACTCCAGGTTGATCTCTTTCTTCAACTGGCGAGCCAGGTCACGAACCAGTCGCGGGAAGCGACCAAAGACTTTCTTGATCGGCTGCATCCGGGTTTTCATCACCGCGGTCTGCAAGTCGGCCGTCACCACATCGAGGTTCGATACGGCTTTGGACATGGCTTCGTCGCCGCTGTTGAGGCCCAGACGGACCAAGCGGTTACGCACCAATACCAACTCGCCGACCATGTTCATGATCTCGTCCAGCCGCGCGGTATCAACCCGCACGGTGGTCTCGGCTTCACTGGCCGGTTTTTCTGCTGGCGCAGCCGCAGGCGCTCTGGCCGCAGCCGGTGCAGGAGCGGCTGCAGGAGCTACCGGTTTTGGCGCTTCAGCCTTGGCTTCAGGTGCTTTTGCAACAGGCTTGGCCACCGCGTCGGCGACAGGTGCCGCCACTGCCGCAGCAGCAGCGCCAGGCACTTCGGTGAACTTGCCTTTGCCGTGCAATTCGTCGAGCAACGACTCGAATTCGTGATCGGAAATCAGATCACTGCCAACCACCTTGGCACTTGGCGCGGCGGCTGCCGGCACCGCTGCGATAGCCGACTCCAGCGCATCGACCGCAAACGTACCTTTGCCATGCAACTGATCGAGTAATGCTTCGAATTCGTCGTCGGTAATTTCGTTGCTGGCCGCAGCAGCCTTGGGTGCCGCAGGCTCAGCCGGTGCTACCACCGCGTCAACGGCAAACTGGCCCTTGCCGTGCAGCTGATCGAGCAACGACTCGAACTCGGCATCGGTGATTTCATCGCTGCCAGCCGCGGCTGGAGTCGACGCAACCACAGCAGGCGCTTCGGCCTGGGCTTTGACCGCATTGAGCGAGTCGAGCAGCAGTTCGAATTCGTTGTCGGTGACATCGCCCGAATCGCTCTCGGCGACCGGTTCCGCACTCACTTCGACCGTCGGTGCAACATCGGCAGTGGCAGGCTCGGCCAAGCGAGCCAAAGCGGCCAACAATTCCGGCGTTGCGGCGGTAATCGCGGTGCGCTCGCGGACTTCGGTGAACATGCCGTTCACCGCATCCAGCGCTTCCAGAACCACGTCCATCAGTTCCGAGTCGACGCGACGTTCACCCTTGCGCAGGATGTCGAAAACGTTCTCGGCGATGTGACAGCACTCCACCAGCTCGTTGAGCTGGAGGAAGCCGGCGCCCCCTTTTACAGTGTGAAAACCGCGAAAAATTGCGTTGAGCAAGTCTGCATCATCGGGTCGGCTTTCAAGCTCGACCAGTTGTTCGGACAGTTGCTCAAGAATCTCGCCGGCCTCAACCAGGAAATCCTGAAGGATCTCTTCATCGGCGCCGAAGCTCATGTGTATGGGTGCTCCTACTAGGTCGGCCTAAAATCCAAGGCTGGAAAGCAAATCGTCTACATCGTCCTGACCGGACATAACGTCTTCACGTTTATCGGCATGAATCTGCGGACCTTCACCCTGAGACAGATGTTTTTCCGGATCTTTTTCAGCGAGGATCGATTCACGGTCATGTTCAATGCCCGCAAACCGGTCGACCTGACTGGCCATCAGCACGAGTTTGAGCAGATTGCTTTCGACTTCCGTGACCAATTGAGTCACACGCTTGATCACCTGACCCGTGAGGTCCTGGTAATCCTGAGCCAGCAGGATGTCGTTGAGATTGCTCGACACGACGCGAGTCTCTTGCTCGCTACGCGTCAGGAAACCCTCTACTCGCCGTGCCAGTTCGCGGAACTCTTCGGCTCCGACTTCCCGGCGCATGAACCGCCCCCAGTCCACGCTCAAGGCCTGAGCTTCGCTGCTCAGACCATTGACCAACGGAGTGCTGTTCTCGACCAGATCCATGGTGCGGTTGGCCGCGGCCTCAGTCAGCCTGACCACATAGGACAGGCGCTCAGTGGCATCCGTGATCTGTGAAACTTCCTCGGCTTGCGGCATATTCGGGTCAATTTGAAAATTGACGATTGCGCTATGCAGCTCGCGGGTGAGCTTGCCGACTTCCTGGTACAGGCCACGATCACGGGTCTGGTTGAGCTCATGGATCAGTTGTACAGCGTCGCCGAACCTGCCTTTTTCAAGGCTGTCGACCAGTTCGCGGGCATGTTTTTTCAGGGTCGATTCAAAATAGCCCTGTGAAGTTTCGTAATGCTCCATAGCTCCCCCGTGGCGGACGTCATCAACCGATGCGTTCGAAGATTTTTTCAATCTTTTCTTTTAACGCCTGAGCCGTGAATGGTTTGACCACATAGCCGTTCACACCGGCCTGAGCGGCTTCGATGATTTGCTCGCGCTTGGCTTCGGCCGTGACCATCAACACCGGCAGGTGCTTGAGCTTTTCATCGGCACGCACATGGCGCAGCAGGTCGATACCGGTCATGCCAGGCATGTTCCAGTCTGTTACCAGAAAGTCGATGCTCCCGCTGTTGAGGACCGGAATCGCGGTAGTACCGTCATCCGCCTCGACCGTGTTGGTGAACCCAAGGTCACGCAACAGGTTTTTTATGATCCGCCGCATCGTTGAGAAGTCATCAACGATGAGGATTTTCATGTTCTTGTCCAATTCGACCTCCAAGCAGTCTTAAAACGCGCCCAGCACCTGGACACGCCATTCAATCAATTCGGCGTAACACTCAACGGTTGTATGGATTACAACGGGCCGTGATCGGTGCAGCAAAAACGCCGTACCAACCTCGTTCGCAGTGTCCCCACACTGCCAGTCAACGCGCTCGCCACTCCCCCAAACGCCCCCGCAAGCGGGCTGCGCACTGGCTGTGTAACTGGCTGACCCGCGATTCGCTGACCCCCAGGACCTCACCGATTTCCTTGAGGTTCAGCTCTTCGTCGTAGTACAGCGCCAACACCAGTCGCTCACGCTCCGGCAAATTGGCAATCGCGTCCGCCAACGCAGCCTGGAAGCGTTCATCTTCCAGGTCACGCGACGGCTCGAGATGAGCACTCGCGCCATCCTCATGCAGCCCTTCATGCTCGCCGTCCTGTAACAGATCGTCGAAGCTGAACAACCGGCTGCCCAAGGTGTCGTTCAAAATCCCGTAATAATCGTCGAGACTCAATTGGAGTTCGGCCGCAACCTCGTGATCTTTAGCGTCACGACCGGTTTTTGCTTCAATTGAGCGGATTGCGTCACTGACCATTCGGGTATTGCGGTGTACCGAACGTGGAGCCCAGTCACCTTTACGCACTTCATCGAGCATCGCGCCACGAATGCGGATACCTGCATACGTCTCGAAACTCGCGCCCTTGCTGGCATCGTATTTGGTCGACACTTCCAGCAAGCCGATCATCCCGGCCTGGATCAGATCCTCGACCTGAACACTGGCCGGCAGGCGTGCCAGCAAGTGGTAGGCAATACGTTTGACCAGTGGCGCATAGCGCTCGATCAGTTCGTACTGGCTGTCACGTGCAAAGGCTTTGTACAGGTTGTAACCGCTGGCTGTCATAGAACAGGACCCGCCGTTTGATGCACGAGTCGCTCGACGAAAAATTCCAGATGCCCACGTGGATTGGCAGGCAGCGGCCAGGTATCGACTTTCTGAGCAATGGCTTTGAACGCCAGTGCGCACTTCGAACGCGGGAAGGCCTCATAGACTGCACGCTGCTTTTGCACAGCCTTGCGCACACACTCGTCGTAGGGAACCGCACCGACGTATTGTAAGGCCACGTCCAGGAAGCGATCCGTGACCTTGGTCAACTTGGCGAACAGATTGCGCCCTTCCTGCGGGCTCTGCGCCATGTTGGCAAGCACACGGAAGCGGTTCATGCCGTAATCGCGATTGAGCAATTTGATCAGCGCGTAGGCATCCGTGATCGAGGTCGGCTCGTCGCAGACCACCAGCAGTACTTCCTGGGCCGCGCGAACGAAACTGACCACTGACTCACCGATACCGGCGGCGGTATCGATCACCAGCACGTCGAGGTTGTCGCCAATGTCGCTGAAGGCCTGGATCAGCCCGGCATGTTGAGCCGGACTCAGATGCACCATGCTCTGCGTGCCGGACGCCGCCGGGACAATGCGAATGCCCCCCGGCCCCTGCAGCAATACATCGCGCAGCTCACAGCGCCCCTCGACCACATCGGCCAGAGTGCGCTTGGGTGTCAGCCCTAATAGAACGTCGACGTTCGCCAGTCCCAGATCGGCATCCAGCAGCATGACGCGCCGGCCGAGCTCAGCTAGAGCCAGGGACAAGTTCACTGACACGTTAGTCTTCCCGACGCCACCTTTGCCGCCGGTCACCGCGATCACCTGTACGGGATGCATGCTGCCCATGTTCGTTCTTTACCTTGTCTTACTTAGACGGAGGCCACATAACTGGCTGCGCGTTCACCATTGGAACAATGCATGGCAGACCATCGATGTAGGTACACTGCGATCTATTCATTAGTACCTCAGCCGACCCGCTTGGTCGGACTGTGGTAGAGATCAGCGAACATATCAGCCATGGCTTCTTCGCTGGGTTCTTCCTGCATCTGCACACTCACGGCGCGACTGACCAATTGATGGCGTCGCGGCAAGTGCAGATCATCCGGAATCCGTGGCCCATCGGTCAGATAGGCAACGGGTAACTCGTGACTGATCGCCAGGCTCAACACTTCGCCTAGACTCGCCGTTTCATCCAGTTTAGTCAGGATGCAGCCGGCCAGCCCGCAACGTTTGTAACTGTGATAAGCGGCGGTCAGAACCTGTTTCTGACTGGTTGTTGCCAACACCAGGTAATTTTTTGATTTGATCCCGCGACCGGCGAGACTTTCCAGCTGCATGCGCAACGCCGGATCGCTGGCCTGAAGGCCGGCGGTATCGATCAACACCACGCGCTTGCGCAGCAGCGGATCGAGAGCCTGTGCCAGGGACTGGCCCGGGTCGACATGGGTCACCGAGACATTGAGGATACGCCCCAACGTCTTGAGTTGTTCCTGAGCGCCAATCCGGTAGCTGTCCATGCTCACCAGCGCGATGTTCTGCGCGCCGTACTTGAGCACATAACGCGCCGCCAGTTTGGCCAGTGTAGTGGTCTTGCCCATGCCGGCCGGGCCGACCATGGCAATCACCCCGCCCTCTTCCAGCGGCTCGATCTCGGGAGTTGCGATCATCCGCGCCAGGTGCGCCAGCAGCATGCGCCAGGCCTGGCGGGGCTCTTCGATTTCAGCCGTCAGTGCCAGCAGATCGCGCGACAGCGGACCGGACAAACCGATGCGTTGCAGGCGACGCCAGAGGTTCGCCTGCTGTGGTTTACTGCCTTGCAACTGGTTCCAGGCCAGCGAGCCCAGCTGCACTTCCAGCAGTTCACGCAGGCCATTGAGTTCGAAACGCATCGAGTCAAAAACGCGTTGATCCACCGAAGGCGCAGCGGCGGGTGCCGGCGCTGGACGACGGGGCTCAGCGAGCGTCGGCTCGATCAAGGGTTCGGCAGCCGTCAATGGCAAACCGGCGAACAACTGGCGATTAATGGTTGAATCACCGTCACCGCGCAGGCTCAGTTCCGCCTGGGCCGTAACGATCCGCGATTGGGTTTTGCGCAACTCGTCTTCGAGCTCGATGTTTGGCACACGCGGTGCCAGCGCGGACAGCTTGTAATCCAGGGCGGCCGTCAGCTCGACACCGCCGGCGATCCGGCGATTGCCGATAATGGCGGCATCAGCGCCCAGCTCATCGCGAACCAGTTTCATGGCCTGACGCATATCGGCGGCGAAAAAACGCTTAACTTGCATAAACCACTACCTCAGCCGTTGGGCCCTACTGTCGCAACGATGGTCACTTGCTTGTTGTCAGGAATTTCCTGATACGCCAACACGTGCAAGCCCGGGACTGCCAGACGTCCGAACCGCGAGAGCATCGCGCGTACCGGACCGGCTACCAGCAGAATCACCGGTTGACCTTGCATTTCCTGACGCTGCGCCGCGTCGATCAACGAACGTTGCAGCTTCTCGGCCATGCTTGGCTCCAACAGAACGCCCTCTTCCTGGCCTTGTCCTGCCTTCTGCAAACTATTGAGCAATATCTGTTCCAACCTTGGCTCCAAGGTGATCACAGGCAGCTCGGACTCAAGCCCCACAATGCTTTGGACGATGGCACGCGACAATCCGACGCGCACCGCAGCGACCAACGCGGCAGTATCTTGACTCTTGGCA
This sequence comes from Pseudomonas sp., assembly GCA_026398835.1. Lineage (GTDB taxonomy): Bacteria > Pseudomonadota > Gammaproteobacteria > Pseudomonadales > Pseudomonadaceae > Aquipseudomonas. Next base: position 6,091 of record JAPLSD010000717.1, on the reverse strand, counting down.
GCATTGTTCGCGACGGCTTCGGCAATGCTGCGGATGTCACGTACCGGCACCTGCTCAGCCAACAACGCCTGCAACACTTTGAGCAGTTGCGACAGAGAAAGAATACCCGGCACCAGCTCTTCCGCCAGTTTTGGCGAGCCTTTGGCCAGCAACTGCATGAGTTGCTGAACTTCTTCGTGGCCAATCAGCTCACTGGAGTGCTTGTAGAGAATCTGGTTAAGGTGCGTGGCGACCACGGTACTGGCGTCCACCACCGTGTACCCCAGCGATTGCGCCTGTGAGCGCTGACTGATCTCGATCCACACCGCCTCCAGACCAAAGGCCGGATCTTTGGCGGTAATGCCATTGAGCGTGCCGTAGACCTGCCCCGGGTTGATCGCCAGTTCGCGATCCGGGTAAATCTCCGCTTCGGCCAGGGTCACACCCATCAAGGTCAGGCGGTAGGCGCTCGGCGCCAGATCGAGGTTGTCACGAATATGCACAGTCGGCATCAGGAAGCCCAGGTCCTGGGAAAGCTTCTTGCGCACGCCCTTGATCCGCGCCAGCAACTGACCACCCTGGTTACGGTCCACCAGCGGGATCAGTCGATAGCCGACTTCCAGGCCGATCATGTCGATCGGCGTTACGTCATCCCAGCCCAATTCCTTGGTTTCCTGAGCACGCGACGGTGAAGGCAACAGGTCCTGCTGACGCTGAACCTCTTGCAGAGCCTGAACCTTGACGATGTTTTGCTTCTTCCAGACCAGATAAGCCATACCACCAGCGACAGCGGCCAGACTGAGGAAGGAGAAATGCGGCATGCCCGGCACCAGGCCCATCACTGCCATCAAACCGGCAGCCACCGCCAGGGCCTTGGGCGAGGCGAACATTTGCCGATGGATTTGCTTGCCCATGTCTTCGGAACCGGAAGCACGGGTCACCATGATCGCTGCCGCCGTCGACAGCAACAGTGATGGCAATTGCGCCACCAAACCGTCACCAATGGTCAACAGCGCGTAAACCTTGCCCGCATCGGCGAAGGTCATGCCGTGCTGGAAGATACCGACCGCCATACCACCGATCAGGTTGATGAACAGAATCAGCAGACCGGCGATGGCGTCACCGCGAACGAATTTGCTCGCACCGTCCATCGAGCCGTAGAACTCCGCCTCTTGCGCCACTTCAAGACGGCGCAGCTTGGCTTGCGGCTGGTCAATCAGGCCAGCATTGAGGTCGGCGTCGATCGCCATCTGTTTGCCGGGCATCGCATCGAGGGTGAAACGCGCGCTCACCTCGGAAATCCGTCCGGCACCCTTGGTCACCACAACGAAGTTGATGATCATCAAAATCGCGAAAACCACGATACCGACCACGTAGTTGCCGCCAATCACCACCTCACCGAAGGCCTGAATCACCTTACCGGCCGAGGCATGACCTTCCTGACCGTGGAGCATCACCACCCGTGTGGAGGCCACGTTCAGCGCCAGTCGCAACAGCGTGGCCACCAGTAGAATGGTCGGAAACACCGCAAAATCCAGCGGCCGCAGCGCGTAAACGCAGACCAGCAGCACGACGATGGACAGGGCAATGTTGAAGGTGAAGAACACGTCCAACAGGAATGCCGGAACCGGCAACATCATCATGGCCAGCATGATCAACAGCAACAGCGGCACACCCAGATTGCCTCGCGAGAGGTCAGCCAGGTTGCTGCGAGCGTTGTTGATTAACTGAGAGCGATCCACCGGTTTTCCCCGTCCCTTAAAGCAAACTTTTGACGCCTGAAGCGGCGCAGGGGCGGCTATTGCAAGAAGCCTTCCAACTTTTGTGCAGGCAGAAAATAGTGGGTTGATCAGGGATTTGCAGTGCCCGGGAGGACGCTATCGCGAGCAAGCTCGCTCCCACAGGTTTTGTGTCGGTCACACTATTGCGATCTGTCGTAGATCCACTGTGGGAGCGAGCTTGCTCGCGATGAGGCCAGCACTGACACCAACCATCAAGAGAAGGCAATACAACCAGGAATTTTCCGACAAACTTTTAAGGTTGCCGGTAGGAAATCGTGTGGTTAGTCTTCGGGAGTCGCTGCCAATTCAGCGATCGGATTTGACCGTCCGCATAAATCAAGGCGCATCAGCGCCCAAGACCTATTTCAGGCGCTTTTTTTGTACCTGAGGTATTGTGTCGCGGCAGCTGTGCGTGGGACACCTTCGGGTGTGCCGGGTCCCTTGATTCCCGGTCGGTCAACCCGCGTACAGCTGCCACCCATTCGTTTGACCGCGAATGGTGGCAGCTCCACTTAATCAAGGAGCTTCACCATGATCAAAATCACCCCCGATCCGCCTGAACCCGAAAACCGCCCCCTGCAAATCTTCACCGTCGCCGCCGACATCAACACCCAAGCCTTGCTGGCCTACACCTACGAAACCTTCTGCTCGGCCACCACCCTGACCCTGGACCTTTCCGACGACCTCGAAGGCAAAGACCGTAACCTCGCCCTGGCCATCCATCAAATGCTGGAACTGGGCTTGCTGCTGATCGAAAAGGCGCTGGACAACGAAACCCCGGTGAAGCCCGCGAGAACATAGGGTCAAGCAGTAGAGAGTCTGGTCAGTCAATTCAGCGTTGACCTGAAGACCATTCGCGGGCAAGCCTCGCTCCTACAAGTATTGGGCCGACCATTGGATTGTAGCCTGACGCAAATCCATTGTAGGAGCGAAGCTTGCTCGCGATGAGGCCGGGACTATCACCGCAACTATCAAGAATCCCGCCTCAAATCGACAGGTCACTTACCGCTGAAACATCGCCGGATATTCAAAGCTCAGGGCTTGCTCACAAAATAGGCGCCAATACCGCCCCTCACACCCGCAACCAGCCAAACCTAGCAGTTCTGCTAGTACCCACCCCACACAAAAACCTCAATACTGAATGCCTGCACTTTGGACTTTCGGGGCGTTCATTCCATGCCATCCCAGCGCGCAACCCTGCTCTGCCGTTATCACTACGACGCGCTCGATCAGTTGATCGGCCATATGCTGCCGGACAAACCCGAGCTTCAGCGCTTTTACTGCAAAAGCCGCCTGACCACCGAGATCCAAGGCGCGATACAGCATTCGATAGTCCAACAAGGTGACCTACTGCTGGCGCAACAACAGCGTCAGGGCAAAGCACTCGACACCGCGCTACTGGCCACCGACCAGCAGCGTTCGGTACTGCACACGCTCAAGGCGAACAATCAGCGGCACCCTATTGCCTACTCACCCTATGGCCACCATCGTGTCGAAAGTGGTTTGACCAGTTTGCTGGGCTTTAACGGCGAACGGCCGGACCCGGTGACCGGGCATTATTTATTGGGCAATGGGTATCGGGCGTTCAATCCGGTGTTGATGCGATTTAATAGTCCGGACAGTTGGAGTCCGTTTGGGGAAGGCGGGTTGAATCCGTATGCGTATTGTTTGGGGGACCCAATTAACAAAAGCGACCCGACTGGGCACGTTCTATTGAGGCTCTTCGCAAACTATCTAGAACAGCAATCCAAAATTGTAACTACTTACGGTACTCGCCTCATATCAAAACCTGGAATTTTTCCCATACAAGCTAAACGCGCGTACTTGCGCATAATAGAAATAGAAGCCCAAATCCCTGAACTTATAAAAGCAGCACAAAATAACCTTTTCTTAAAAGACACAATAGCCTTAAGACTAAATAATAAGATACCTCATAATTCTATCGCGTTTGAATCTACTGCTTTCGAAGGCGCGCGCCCCGCAAGTCAAAATTACCTCAACTGGGTCACAAACGATCGTTCAAACTTCCCAGCGATCATAATGAACAGCCCCCAACAGGACTATATCGAACTATTCAGAAGATTGAACAGCATTCAAGGCACTGACATCTCCACACGCCTAGCATTGATAGATAAAAGCAACCTGAATCCAAGAATAATCTCCTCATACAAAGAGAGAATTAGTTCAGTGGCACCTGTAGAAATTGCCGATTTAAGGAATGAGAAAGATCGTATTCGCAAGCAATACTTCCAGTGATCACTCTTCCTGGGTACGCTCGATCTATGAAATTTGCAAATATCTACAGTCGCGTGATTACCTCAAGACTTCAGGAACTGATGAAAAAAAAATGCTCCAGATACAACCCCGCCGGGATTTCCTGTTCTAGTTCCGGTGGAGTAGTAAAACAAGAAAAAAAGGGGACAGATTTATTTACAGCTAAGCTTCCATCATCACTACAAGGACGTAGGACGCTGTATGCCCAGAATAAGACGTGTTGTACTGCCCAACTACCCGCACCATGTCGTTCAGCGAGGTCACAATCGGCAAGTCGTTTTCGCCGAAACAAGTGATTTCGAGCATTACCTTGCAGACCTGCGTGAGCTCAAAGAGGTATTTGGCGTAAAAGTTTATGCCTATTGTTTAATGACCAATCACGTTCATCTTTTGCTTGCATCTGGTGACACAGCATCTGGCCTTGGACAACTGATGAAAGCCCTTGCAGCGCGTATGACTCGTTACCGCAATAGGCTGGAGGGGCGTTCGGGCACTTTGTGGGAGAGTCGTTACAAATCCAGCGTCGTTCAATCCGATACCTATCTTCTTGCATGCAGCCGATACATCGAACTGAACCCGGTGAGAGCTCGTATCGTGCCACGTATTGCAAATCCTGATGACCAAGACTAAAGCCTCCCAAAACGGGAGAATTACAGGTGCGGGTGATTGCAAGAGGAACCTTGCGGGAATTCTGGGAAAGCAGTCCGGCTTATGCCGACTCCGAAACGCCGCTGGTTGAGTGGTACCAGCACATGGAAAAGGCTGCCTATCGCACACCGCAAGAGGTCAAGGCCGAGCTCGGGACGGCCAGCATCCTCAAGGGTGGCAGGGTTGTATTCAACATTGGCGGCAATAAATACCGAGTGATAATGGCAATCGACTATCAGCGCCAGCTAGGCTTTATACGATTCGTTGGCACCCATGCCCAATAGACCAGATCAACGCGGAGACCCTGTAATGAACATCAAACCCATTCGTAGCCAAGAGGATCTGAGCGCAGCATTTACGCGCATGGAACAGCTATGGGGAGCTGAAGTCGGTTCGCCTGAAGGGGACGAACTGGAAGTCCTCGCCTTGCTCATTGAAAAGTACGAAGACGAGCACAATCCAATGCCGCCATCCGATCCGATTGAGGCGATTAAATTTCGCATGGATCAGCAGGGCCTGACCCCTCGTGACCTGCAGCCCTTCCTCGGTTCGAGCGGACGTGTATCCGAAATTCTGAACCGCAGCCTAGGGATGATCAAGCGGCTTCACGACGGCCTGCGGATCCCTTATGAAAGTTTGCTGGCCGGCGTAGCGTGACTCATTTTGACCCGACAACCACCTTGAAAAACACCGGGAGTTGCATATTCCAGAAGGACGCCATCGCGGGCTAGGACTATTACCGCAACTATCAAGAATCGCGCCGCAAATCCGGCGGAATCGGCACATCTTTCAACGGATCCGGTCGTTTCCCCTTGCCCGCCCGGTACTGTCGAATCTGATAGACATACGCCAACACCTGCGCCACCGCCAGATATAGCCCCGCCGGGATTTCCTGCTCAAGCTCCGTGGAGTAGTAGATCGAACGCGCCAGCGCCGGCGATTCGAGCAGCAGCACATCATTGGCCACGGCTATTTCGCGAATTTTCAAGGCCAGGAAGTCACTGCCCTTGGCCAGCAGCACCGGCGCATTGCCTTTTTCCGGGTCGTATTTGAGGGCCACGGCGTAGTGAGTCGGGTTGGTGATCACTACGTCCGCTTCGGGAACTGCCGCCATCATTCGCCGCTGAGACATCTCACGCTGCAGCTGACGAATCCGTTGTTTAACCTCCGGCCGGCCTTCCTGATCTTTGTGTTCGTCGCGGATTTCCTGCTTGGACATCAGCAGCTTTTTATGGCTTTGGTAGAGCTGCACCGGCACATCCACCGCAGCAATTACCAGCAACCCGCAGGCAATCCACAAGGTGCTCCAACCGACGACTTGCACGCTGTGAATGATCGCTTGCTCGAGCGGTTCATGGGCGATGCGCAACAGGTCGTCGATATCCGAGGACAACACCGATAGCGCCACA
>JAPLSD010000452.1 GCA_026398835.1 Pseudomonas sp. | reverse complement strand
GGGCTGGTTGCAGGAATTGCGCGGTGAGCACGTGCCGGAAACCGAGGAATACGGCATCGCCTCGACGGCTTATCGGGCGCGACGTCCCTTCCATCCACAGCGCTTTTTCAGCTTCATCGACCGTCCGTGGGTGAACGGCAAGCTGCTGCGTTCCAAGGGGTTTTTCTGGCTGGCCAGCAAGCATCAGGACGCTGGAAGCTGGTCCCAGGCTGGCGGTTTGATGCGTCATGGCTTTGCCGGACGCTGGTGGCGATTCGTGCCGAAACCGCAGTGGCCACAGGACCAGGAAAGCACCTCGGCGATCATGGAAAACTGGACCGCCGCCACCGGTGATTGCCGTCAGGAACTGGTGTTCATCGGTCAGAACATCGACTTCGCCCAGCTCACTGCCGAGCTTGATAGCTGCCTGCTGACCGACGACGAAATGGCCGTGGGCGTGGAAGGCTGGCGACTGATGGCCGACCCTTTTGGCCCTTGGCATGAAGAGGTGGCGGCTTGATGCTCGCGTCCAGTCTGAAGCTGCGCCCGATAATTCGTCAGGTCCGGGGTGAGGCACCAGAAGCGCTCACTCAGATTCTGGACGACGGAGTGAATCTAGCTGTCTGGCAACGCCACTTGCCAGTGCATGTCGCCGATTTCGGCACGTTGCTGCTGTCCTTGGGTGAGCCACTGGCCGAATCATTATCGCTGGAGTTGGCCAATGAAGATTCAGAACCGAATCTGCAAGGCCTGGCCTCAGGGTTCAGCGACCTGGAGGGCTACGAAGGTTTTATCGCCGACATCTCCTGGCTGGTCAGCGCCTTCGGCTGTCTGCTGGGCGCCAAGCGCATCGGCCTGCGCCTGCGGGTGCTGGACAAGGCCATGTGCCCGCGTTTCCACGTCGATCATGTGCCCGTGCGCTTGATCACCACTTATGCGGGCATCGGCAGCCAATGGTTGCGGGAAGGGGCGATGGATCGTCGGCAGCTGGGTAAGACCGACGCCGAGCCGCAGGATGACTCAAAGATTCAGCAAGTCGCCTGTGGTGAAGTGGCCTTGCTCAAGGGCGATAAATGGCACGGCAATGAAGGTTTCGGCCTGATCCATCGCTCACCGCAACTGGCACCGGGAGAACGCCGACTGATCCTGACCCTCGACTGGCTGAGCTAGGTGCACTCAAGGTTTCAGCCATTTACCCTGGCTCTGGCTTTCGCAGAACGGCTGCAAATACGCCGCATCAGTGGCCACGCCGTAATAGTGAATATCCTGCCGGTAAGGCATATTGGCCACTTGGGCATTGCTGCAAACGCCGAAGGCGCCGGCGGGGCATTGCTCGGTGAACGCTACGTCGACTTTCTGACCGGGCAGGTTTGGCTGGCAGAAGCCATCGTGGAACAGCTTTTCCGGGATGTTGCGGTTCTGCTGGCAGACTTTGACGTCCAACCGTTCGGCCTGGCTGTGGACCACGCAGGCTTGGGCCAATGCGTTGCCCGAGCTCAGCGCCAACAGCAGTGGCAGCCAAATCACCCGCATCATTCACCTCCTTAGAAACCGTCGATATGCTGCAGAACATTCCCACCCACGTCATTGCCGGGCCTCTCGGAGCCGGCAAGACCAGCCTGATCAAGCACCTGCTCGCGCAGCGGCCGGCCCATGAGCGTTGGGCGGTGCTGATCAATGAGTTCGGTCAGATCGGCCTGGATGCCGCGTTACTGACACAGGACGCCGATGGTATCGCACTGGGTGAAGTCGCCGGCGGCTGTTTGTGTTGCGTGAATGGAGCGCCGTTTCAGGTAGGGCTTGGGCGTTTGTTGCGTAAGGCGCGACCGGACCGGTTGTTTATCGAACCTTCCGGACTGGGGCATCCGGCGCAGTTGCTCAAACAATTACGTGATGCGCCGTGGCAAGGCGTATTGGCCGTTCAACCGTGCGTGCTGGTGCTCGATGCCCAGGCGCTGGCCGCCGGGAAACCGTTGCCACAAGCGCAGCAGGAGGCGTTGACGAGCGCCGGTTTGTTGCTGCTGAACAAGGACGAGCAACTCAGCGACGCGGATCGCCAGCGGATCATCAAACAGTTGCCCGATTGCCCGGTGT
>JAPLSD010000807.1 GCA_026398835.1 Pseudomonas sp. | reverse complement strand
CGCACGAGCCTGTCCGTCGTCATTCGCCACCGGTAGCGGTTACTAACAAAAATCCAGAGGAATGCGCCATGTTCAGCAAACACGACCAGATCAAAGGCTACGACGACCCATTACTGGCAGCGATGAACGCCGAGGAAAGCCGGCAAGAGCATCACATTGAGCTGATCGCCTCGGAGAACTACACCAGCAAACGCGTCATGGAAGCGCAAGGCAGCGGCCTGACCAACAAATACGCGGAAGGCTACCCGGGCAAACGCTACTACGGCGGCTGCGAGCACGTCGATGTGGTCGAGCAACTCGCCATCGATCGCGCCAAACAGCTGTTTGGTGCCGACTACGCCAACGTCCAGCCGCACTCCGGCAGCCAAGCCAACGCAGCGGTGTTCCTCGCCCTGTTGCAGGCCGGCGACACCGTGCTGGGCATGAGCCTGGCCCACGGTGGTCACCTGACCCACGGCGCCAAGGTCAGCTTCTCCGGCAAGCTCTATAACGCGGTGCAGTACGGCATCGACACCGCCACTGGCCTGATCGATTACGACGAAGTCGAGCGCCTGGCGGTCGAGCACAAGCCGAAAATGATCATCGCCGGCTTCTCGGCCTACTCCAAGACTCTGGATTTCCCACGCTTCCGTCAGATCGCGGACAAGGTCGGCGCCTACCTGTTCGTCGACATGGCTCACGTCGCCGGCCTGGTGGCTGCGGGTCTGTACCCGAACCCGCTGCCGTACGCCGACGTGGTCACCACCACCACCCACAAAACCTTGCGCGGACCGCGTGGTGGTCTGATCCTGGCCAAGGCCAACCCGGACCTTGAGAAAAAACTCCAGTCCGCAGTATTCCCCGGTGGTCAGGGCGGCCCGCTGATGCACGTCATCGCCGCCAAGGCCGTGTGCTTCAAAGAAGCGCTGGAGCCCGACTTCAAGGTGTATCAGGCCCAAGTGATCCGAAACGCCCAAGCGATGGCCAAGGTCTTTATCGAGCGAGGTTACGACGTCGTCTCCGGGGGCACCGACAACCATCTGTTTCTGGTCAGTCTGATTCGTCAGGGCCTCACCGGTAAAGACGCCGATGCCGCCCTGGGGCGCGCCGGTATCACCGTGACGTGACCTCGGGCCTGCGGATCGGCACCCCGGCGGTCACCACTCGCGGCTTCAAGGAAGCCCAGTGCATTGAGCTCACGGGCTGGATCTGCGACATCCTTGATCACCTCGGTGACTCCGCTGTCGAGGCTCGGGTCGCCGGGCAAGCGGCGGCGTTATGCGCGGACTTCCCGGTCTACCGCGACTGAAACGGCGGGCTGCGGTTACAATCGGCGCCCTCTTCGACTTATCCAAGGAATCTCCATGTCCGGGCTTGAACTGTTCGCCGCTGCGCTCGGTGTGATCGCCGTCTGGCTGACAGTCAAACAAAACCCCTGGTGCTGGCCGATCGGTCTGGTCATGGTGTTGCTCTACAGCTGGATCTTCTTTGAGGTGAAGCTGTATTCGGACATGCTGTTGCAGGTGATCTATGCCGCGTTGCAACTCTATGGTTGGTGGCAATGGACTCGCGCGGGTGAGACTCAGCATGGACGGCCAGTCAGTCAACTGGACACCCAATCGATGCTGTTTGGCCTTGCCGTCGGCGCAGTCGGCAGTCTGCTGCTGGGGGCCGCCATGGCCCATTGGACGGATGCCGCTCAACCTTGGCTGGACGCCGCGCTGACTGGATTCAGTCTGGTCGCGCAGTGGTGGATGGCACAGAAACGTGTGCAGTGCTGGCCACTGTGGATCGCGGTTGATGTGATTTTCGTCGGTCTGTTCGTCTACAAGGGCTTGTACCTGACCGCCGCCCTCTATGGCCTGTTTACCCTGCTGGCTGTGCAAGGCTGGCGGGAATGGCGCGTTGATCCGGCATTGCGCGCATGAAAGTGCTGGTCTTGAGCGGTCCGGAGTCCAGCGGCAAGAGTTGGCTGGCAGCCGAGCTCCAAGCCCGTTTCGGCGGGTTGCTGGTGGGCGAGTATGTACGGCGCTTTATCGAAAAGGAGGCCCGCGAAACCTGCTACAACGATATTTCGGCGATTGCACTTGGCCAGCTACGGTGGGAGGACAGGGCTCGCGCCAGACAACCGTCACTGTTGATCCTCGACACGCACCTGCTGAGCAACATGCTCTGGAGCCATGCGCTGTTCGGTGACTGCCCGGCCTGGATCGAAGAAGCCCTGCTCGCGCGGCACTACCATCTGCACCTGCTGCTCAGCCCGGAGGCGGTCGTCTGGACTGACGACGGGCAACGCTGTCAGCCGGATCTTGCCGATCGTCAGGCATTTTTCCAGGCCAGTCGCGATTGGCTCGACCGGCACCAGCAGACTTACCAGGTGCTGCGTGGCGACTGGGCACAGCGCAGGCGCGATGCATTCGAGGCGGTTAATCGGCTGCTGGGCGTCTGACTTCAGCACGCCCCGCCCGGCAAAACGTCCATTCCTGAAACACCCTCCTCCCCACAAACCCGCCAAATGAAGCGCCTCAAGCCTCGCCGGGGGCAAAGTGTTAATCAACTGAAACAGTCGATCCACACAGTCCATGATGAGCAACGGCGGACAGATAAACGGCGCAATGCCCGGCCATCTGTCTCAGCGTCGTTACAACAATTTTTTGACTCCTGCCACAAAAAATCACAACCCACTGTTTTAACTATAAAAATCAAAAACGGCACACCTTCTGCTCTCTTCCTCGCACGCTGATAAGGGCCCGCGCACTTTAAGAAGGAGTTGCCGTCGTGGGGAATATTGATAAAGGCATTTTTCGCCTCCTGCTGATCGGATGTGCATTGGGTTCGAGTATCAGTCTGCCTGTCCAGGCCGGCGATGGGCTCATCGTCCTGATGCGGGAGGTCCAACCGCGTTCCGCGACTCGCCCCCCCCTGGTTCCCGACCCTAACCCCCTGACCGCCAATGCCAACCCGTCCAGGCTAGTCATCAGTTCAACGAACGAATTGACGGACGGCGACATTGCCGGCATCAGCAGCGGTGCAAGCATCAGCGGAATTATCGCTCAAGGCACCGGCACGCTGCGCGGCAACATCAACGATCAGTCACAGCTGCCCGGCTTGTCCGCTGGACATTCCGCAGTCTCCGGCAACGGTATTGCCAATAGGATCAACGGCCCCATCCAGCAAGGCCTGGGCAGTCTGAAAATGATATCGGGAGACCGTTGAAATGAATCGCACTCTGCTGATTCTGGCCATGTTTTGCAGTGCGCCGACCTTTGCCCAACCTCCTGTTATCGATACTGCCACCATCGACAACTCCGGCCGGCAGTACCTGGGCAACGTCTCGGTCAACCAGGCTGCCGGCGATCAGCAACAACAGGCCAACGCCCGAGCCATCGCCATTAACACCGACGCCAGCGCCACCACGCAGATTCGCCAACGGTTGCGTACTCATGTCGATCCCAGGATCGATGCCCAGTCAACCATTAAAGGCAACTCCTTCAGTAACGGCAATGGCGTACTGGGGGTCAACCAGAGCTCGGGCGCCAGCAACCAGCAAGCCAACGCCCTGCGGATAAGCATCAGTGCTACGCCGCAAAGTATCGACGACAGCGTCCTCATGCAACAGAACGTGGCGCTGCTCAACAACTCCGATTCAACTGATCTTACTCCTGGCCATCGCCAGGTCGCTACCAGCGACCAGGCCTTCACCGGTAGCCGTGGGGTGATCCAGTTGAATCAGAGCGCCGGGGTGGGAAACCGAACGGCCAACACCCTGAGCGTACGGGTCGCGGATTGACCCAAAAGGTAAAAAACAACACTTAACCTAAAAATAAAGTACGGAGAAGCAACATGAAAGCTTCAATGACAATCAAGCCTCTGGTTTTTGCAATCGCTGCGATAATGGCTGTTGCTGTACAAGCTGGCCAAGGTGATGACGAACATGACCATAACGATCATAGAAATCACCATCACCACCACCCAAAACCAATAGTCAATCCAAAAGACACCACCGATGCTGGCGCCACAGCCAACGCCATGGATACACAAACCAGCACTGGCAACTACATCAGCAATCAAGGGACTAAAAACACCGCCAACATGACCAACTCGGCCACGGGCGCGTCCGGCAACGTGGGCGTCAACGTTGCAGCAGGCGACGGCAACCAACAAGACAACGCTGCCGCCATTGCCAGCGGCGATGGTTCGTTTGTCTTTGGGACTGCGACGGCAACCGCTCAGGTCACGCAATACAGCGGCGGTAACGCGGTCGACAACTTCTCCACCACAAACACCGCCGGTATGAGCGGTTCAGCCAACGGCGGCAGCGGCAACCTGGGCATCAACATGGCTGCCGGCGACCTTAACCAACAGAAAAACACCATGGCGATCGCTGTGTCCGGCGGCAAGCACGCTAACGCATCCGCAAGTGCCGATCAAACAAACCCAAGCCTGAATGTCTATAACAACGCCGATCGGACGTACCGACTGGATACGCTGACGTCTACCAAAACAGTCAGCGGTCATGAATCTTTCAGTAAGTCATCCGCATCGCACGATGCTTCGGCCTTTACTAAGCACGCTGCTACGGCCTTTGCTTCACACTATGCTACGAAATCTGCTTCGGAATCTGCTTCGAAATCTGCCAGCGCCTCTGCTTCGCACGCTGCTGTGAATGCTAATCTGGATGTGAACGTGGACGTGGACCTTAGCGCTAGCAGGAATAATGGCTGGCACCACAGCAGCAGCAGTGCGAATTTCGACGCAGATATCGACGCATCGCTCCAAGCATCGATCGACAAATCGCACAGCGCATCGAACAGCGCATCGAGCAGCGCATCGAGCAGCGCATCTGCCGACAAATCGGCCAGCGCATCGTTCGACGCATCTGGCAGCGCATCGCGCGACAAATCGCGTAGTTTCAGCGAGTCCAGTTCTTTTGATTTGAGCAACACAGTGTCTTGGCAAGTGCTGACCCCAACTGGCTGGGCAAACCCTGTGACCAACACTGCTACCCTGAGCGGTTCGGTTAATGGCGGCAGTGGCAACCTGGGCGTCAACGTGGCTTCCGGTGTTGGCAACCAACAAAGCAACTCGCTGGCCATTGCAGCTGGTTGCAAAACCTGCCTGTAAGCTAATCTCCAGGGTCTGGAGGGCCCCCTTCGGGGGGCTTTTTTTCACTCGTACACAAAGGTGTCCGACCCATGCGCATTTTCGCCCTAGCATTGATGCTTTGTCTGGCTGGCCTGAGCGAAGCAGGACAAATGCCGCTTTCCGTCTTGCCAGGTGGAGCGGTCGTTTTCAAACCGATACAGAGCGTGCGTGAGCGCAAATTTGCCGACCTGGTCCAACAGAAAACCGACTTCAGTTGCGGTGCAGCTGCGCTGGCGACCATCTTGCGCCAGGCCTATTGGCTGGACGTAACCGAAGCACAAATCATCGAAGGCATGCTGGCTCACTCCGATCAGGATCTGGTCCGCGTCCAGGGCTTCTCCATGCTCGACATGAAGCGTTACGTGGAAAGTATCGGCATGCGGGCCCGTGGTTACCGGGTAGCGCCAGAGACTTTGAGCCAGGTCCGAATTCCGGTCGTGGTACTCATGGACATCCGTGGCTACAAGCACTTCGTGGTCATGCAAAAGGCGGAAAAAGACTGGGTGTATATCGGGGATCCGGTACTCGGTCACAAGCGATTCAAGTTCGACGACTTTGTCAAAGGCTGGAACGGCATCATCTTCGCCGTCATAGGCCAGGGCTACGACAAGACCAATGCCTTGCTCGACCCACCTGCGCCACTGACCGCCAAGAACCGCATCAACACTTTCAGCCCGGTGCAAGACGCAGAGTTGATGGATTTCGGATTCATCCAAAGCGACTTCTTCTAATGACAAGGGAGCATGAGGCTCCGGGAGCATCCAATGAAGACTCCATACTGGCTGGCCGTCGTTTGCCTGGCCGCCAGCCTGCCAACACAGGCATTAACGTTCAAACCGATTGAACTCAAGGATCAGGAGCTGGCGACCCTGCGCGGCCGGTATGTCATGCCGGGCCGGATCATCAGCTTCGGGATTGTCATGACCAGTACCTGGCAAAATGCCAGCGGTGACGTGATCGGGGCAACCTCCTCGATGCAGATTCAAGAATCGACCATCAAGCCACAGTTCTATGTGTCGATAATCGACAGGAAAGGTGATGGTTCGCCGGTCTCCCAGGGTTCCGGCAATGTCAGCGGCGGCGGCGGCCTCAGCAGCACCCAGGGTGTAACCCAGGTCGTGCGCGCCGCCGGCGACTACAACAGCGCGTACAACAATGTCGACATCAACGTCAAAGAAGCCAACCAGGCACCACAAATGGATACCCAGGGCCAGCCATTGACCGCCGGCACGACCCTGTCCGCCTCCAACGGTGCCGGGACCTTCAGTATGTCGTCGAGTAGCGCTGGCGTGCAGTTGAGCATCCAGGCCAACAACAATCAGGGCAATACCATGCAACGCCTTGCTCAGGGCGGCCTGATGCAGAACGCGACCTTGCTCGGCGGAAAAAACCAGGTGAACAACCTGACGTCCCTCAATGTCGTCCTGCGCAACAACCAGCCGACCGTCGGGGCGCTGGACTGCAGTCTGGACCAACTAAAAGGCCTACGCACTCTCGGATACTGATCTACGCTCAGTCTCATGAAAATGTAGTCAAAAGGGACGGCTAACCCATGTACCGATCGTTTACGTTAAAAGCAGTCGTTTGCTTGAGTACTCTGGTCCCGGCCACATTGCTGCAAGCAGCACCTGACCCCCAGGTAGAAGCCCTAAAACAAGAACTCACGGAGTTGAAACAACGCTACGAAGCTCAACAGAACGCGCTGATGGTACTTGAACAGCGCGTTAAACAAGTCGAAGAAACACCTGCAACGCCTGCTCCCAAGCGCCTGAGCCGATCCCCCGCCGAACCGACCAAAGGCGGCAAGGTCGTGGCCACGGGTGCCCCCGGGACCAGTTCGTATGGGCAGTCGCTTAAGGAGGACTCGGAACCGGCGCAAAGCGTGTCCAACCTGTATGACGAAGCCAGCGGTTTCTTCGGTGGCGGCAAGTTCAGTCTCGAAACGGGCCTGACCTATACCCACTATGATACCCGTGCATTGGTG
Organism: Pseudomonas sp.; assembly: GCA_026398835.1. GTDB lineage: Bacteria > Pseudomonadota > Gammaproteobacteria > Pseudomonadales > Pseudomonadaceae > Aquipseudomonas. Next base: position 564 of record JAPLSD010000807.1, on the reverse strand, counting down.
CTCAATGGCTTTCTGGCTCTTGACTCGATTTTTCTCGGCAACATCAACATTGACCGCATCAAGGCCGACAACTGGACCCTGGACCTGACAGGCCGCTACAACCTGGCGCAACGCTGGCAATTCGACGTCAACGTCCCGGTCGTCTATCGAGAATCGACGTACTCCTCTGGTGGTGCAGGAGGCGCAGCCACGGTCTCATCCGACGCCACCGTTACCCGCGATCCGACCATAGGCGATGTCAACTTTGGTGTTGCCTACAAGTTCCTGGATGAGTCGGCCAACCTGCCCGACGCGGTCGTCACTCTGCGAGTCAAGGCACCGACGGGTAATGATCCGTACGGAATCAAGCTGGTCAAAGACCCGAACAACGACAATTTGTCGGTACCTCAGTCACTCCCTACCGGCAACGGTATCTGGTCGATCACCCCGGGTATCTCGCTGGTCAAGACCTACGACCCTGCCGTGCTCTTCGGCAGCCTGGCCTATACCTACAACAAGCAGGATTCATTCAGCGATATCAGCCCCACTATAAATTCCAAGGTCCCGGGAGACGTGAAACTGGGC